>JBEENB010000001.1:0-106982 GCA_041192365.1 Actinomycetota bacterium
GAGATACGTGTTGCGGTGGACGCCGTTCCACACGTTCATCCCGCGGGCGAGCGCGCGCGGAAGGTCGCTGTTTGTCGTCAACGCGCCGACCCCTGGAACGCACACCTGGCCGCCGTGGGTGTGCCCGGCGAAAATGACGTCGGCACCGAGAGTTGTCAGCGCGTCGAGAACACGGCGATACGGCGCGTGGGTGACTCCCACTGTCACGGCACCGGGCCGGTTGACAAGACCACGCACCTTAGTTATCGACTCTGCGACAACGTCGAGTCGATCGAGATCGAGGTGGGGATCATCAGTACCCGTGAACAGGATTGACGACCCGTTGACGGATACATGAGCCGACGCATTACCGAGGTCGAGCCATCCCAACGACAAGTACAACGCGTCGAGGCCTTCGGTGTCGATGCGTTCGCCGTCCCGATCGGGCTCGGACGGTCGAAAGAGGTAGGTGAAAGGATTCGGCATTCGCGGCGCAAAATAATCGTTAGATCCATGAACGAAAACACCCGCTGTGCCCTGAAAGACCGCGAGTGCTCGCGCCAGTGCGGGAACAGATTGCGCGTGACCGAGAGAATCACCGGTGACGACAACGAGATCGGGACGGAGAGACGCCAAACCGCGAATCCATTTGATTTTGCGGTTTTGCCACGGCGCCAAATGAATGTCGGACAGATGGAGAACCCGAATATTCGACGAACCTGGTTCGAGCACGTCAATCGAGTCGTGCCTTACTCCGAACTTGTTACGTTCGAACAGTGATGAATATGCGAAAACTCCGGCACCAATCGCGACAACGCTGACAAAAAATGCTGGGGTGCTCATTGTCAACAGCTGGTTTGGAGAACCGTAATCTTCACGGTTTTACTTCCCGACTGATTAATCACGTAGCCAATGTTCGGGTCGAGCGGGTCGTCGGCGGCCGAACACTGCACCGACACTGATGTCACCCCTGCGCTGTTCAACGCGCCAACCGCATCTCCTTCGAGCATGCCCACGACGTCGGGTATCTCGAGCTCGATTCCCGATGACGGGTACAGCTTCACCACCATTCCCCCAGCAGCCAACTCCCCCTCGCCGGGATCACTTCGCGCGACATCTCCTTCGGGAACGTAGTCGGATGGTTCAGAAGGTCCTATCTTGACTTGAAGGCCGAGACCAACGAGCAACGTTGTCGCCTCTTCCACACTCAGGCCCTCGACAGCAGGAATTTTCAGGCCGTTTCCTTGGAGAAGGCGTGATGGAGGTGCCAGCCAATCTGTTGCTCCCGAGTACATTTGGTTAGCCATCCGCATCACGGCCGACATGATTTGGTGGCGGTAATAAGCCCCGTTGGGGAACGCACGCATCGGGTATGTTCCGACGATGTTTCCGACCCATGCCACGCTGGCAACGCGGGACGTGGACGCAACAATCCAGGTTTGCGACGAACTGTCGGTAGTTCCGGTTTTGCCAAAGATCGGGACGCCGTCCCTGGGATTACCCGAAGATCCCGTTCCGCCGCTCATTACCGCTTTCATTGCGTAGATCGCAGCCTGTGCTACTTCGGGGTCAATCACTTGACTACACGTCACCGGTTGTCCGGGCAATTCTTCACCGTTAGGACCCACCGCGTGATCAAGGATGATGCTCTCGCAGAACTTCCCGTTATTGGCGATACCAGCCCACGCTGTCGCCATTGTCAGCGGGGCGATTTCATTTGTGCCCAGGATTGCGGATGGGTTGGATTGCAATATAGTCCCGTCCGCACGGTGAACTCCGAGGGACTGCGCCATCGTACGAATGGCGCACTGGTCGAGTTGCTCTCCGATCGACGCGAACGCCGAGTTGATCGAGGCGGTCACTGCTTGCAAAACGGTCACAACCTTGGGGGCATCTGCATCGTTCTTGAACTCCCATGGCCCACCCCACGGACCGCCACCGTCTTCACAGGTGTCCAAAAATTGAGACTGGTCTTTTGTGAACTCGCTCGCGTCGACAACTTCGCTCAGACCCCGGCCGGAATCTAGCCAGGCAAGAAGACCCATGATCTTGTAGGTAGAACCGGTCTGAAACCCGCTCGATCCACCGTATTCCCGGTCGGTCGAGAAGTTGACGGCGCTGGATTCGGCCCCGCCACCTTCGAGGGTGTCATTGAATATCGTGTTTTGCGTCATCGCCAGGACGCGGCCCGTACCAACCTCTACCGAGTCGTATGCCGCGCCAATTTTCATGAGGGTTGAGGACTTGGGGACATTCCACACCTCTTTTTGAGCAAATTTCTGTAACGAATTGTCAAGAGTCGTGTACAGCTTGTACCCGCCGATGTTCCAGTTCGTGATTCGCTCATCGACCGTTGCCCCGAGCGCCTCGAAGTTCGTCACGTTTTTCACAACGTAATCGCAGAAATACCGCGAATATTTCTGGGCCGCGATACAACCACTCGATGGGTCCTGAAGGTTGATGAAATTTTCGTCGACGGGAATTGACACGGCCTCTTGATACTCGGCGTCGGTGATGTGTCCGGCATCGCGCATTGACCTCAGGATGTCGTCGCGGCGCAACTGGTTCGCAGGAAAGTTTTCAGGTTGTGCGAGATTTCGCAGCACGGGGTATTGGACAATAGCCAAGAGCGACGCAGCCTGCGCGGCAGTGACGTCTTTAGCGCTGACCCCGAAATAGCGATTTGCGGCGGCTTCAACTCCGTAGGTGTTTCCACCGAACCCGGAAATGTTGAGGTACGCTTCGAGAATTTGCTCTTTACTGAAACGCTTCTCGAGTCCGATCGCAAGTTTGATCTCCTTCAGTTTGCGCTCAGTGCTCGTCGCCGTCGCTTCGGCGTAGGCGGCGGTTCGTTCTTCCTCGGACGGCAGCGCTTCGGCGCGCTGGACGTAAACGTTCTTGATGAGTTGCATGGTGAGAGTCGACGCACCGGAAGTCACGCCGCCAGAGGCGACATTCCCGATTGCGGCGCGAATGATTCCGGTGAGGTCAACACCTTTGTGTTCGTAAAAACGACGATCCTCGCCGTCAATCGCCGCGTCCTTGAGGTACTGCGACATCTCGTCAAGCGGGACCTCAACTCGGTTTTGCCAATACACATCGGCAATTTTCACGTAGCCCTTCTCTGGGTCCGAACTCTTTTGCACATAAATTTCATTGTTCTGAGCTTGACGACCGATTTCAATAAAATCAGGAAGCGCGTCGAATACCGACAGAGTGTTCTTGATTGCGATCCCGCTCACCGCGAGGGTCGGAGCAATCATGACCGTAACAAGGACACCTGAAATGAGTCCGACGATGCCCAAACCGAGCCAAGAGCCGACAGTGGTCGTGAAACGCGTAAATAGGTTGGGCATAGACTCAAGATTACCCAGTCAACCTAAGAATTTCCGAAACGGAGCAATCGTGAGCCTTTGGGAATATGCGACAACGCCACTCATCATTCACTCGACCACGCAGATTCTCAACACGTGGGGTGAGGAAGGCTGGGAACTCGTCACCATCATTGCTGGCCCTGAAGGCGGACTTGTCGCCTATTTCAAGCGTCCTCTGAACGGTTAGGGAAACCACGTGTCTGTTACCGCGCGTCTCGCTGAGATGGGAATCGTCATTCCCTCGGTCGCCAAGCCCGTTGCATCGTATGTCCCTGCGACGGTAACGGGAAATCTTGTTTTTACCGCTGGCCAACTGCCGTTTGTGGACGGGTCGCTTCCGGCTACCGGCAAGGTTGGAGCAGAGGTCAGCCCAGAGGACGCGAAGGACTTTGCGCGGATCGCTGTGCTCAACGCGCTCGCGGCTGCGCAGACGGTGATTGGGTCGGTTGACCGCATCACTCGCATTGTCAAACTTGTCGTGTTCGTTGCGTCCGCCCCCGACTTCAGTGGTCAACCGGCTGTCGCGAACGGCGCGAGCGACACGCTCGTTGAGATTTTTGGTGAACCTGGCCTTCACGCGCGCAGCGCTGTCGGTGTTGCGGTTTTGCCGTTGGATGCCCCGGTCGAACTCGAACTCATCGTCGAATTCGAGTAAACGTTCGTCTTAACCTTATTCACAGTTGGCGTATGGGTGTGATTATCCCCATGATGCGGCCGCGGTGAGCGGGCAGAGCATCACCGCGTAACGCTGTGGGAATGAGTCCAACCCTCCGCTCAGCACTCGGTCCGCTCGCCTCGGCAGTCGACGACGACGTGCGCGATCTGTGTGTCACGGGTGATGGTCGGGTGTGGCGCAGCGACGGCCGGGGGTTCGTCGCAACGGAGACCATTGTTGACCCGCGCGAGGCTCGGCGGATTGGTGTGGGAATGGTCGAAGCGGCGGGCGGTCGGGTAGACGATGCGCGGCCGCTCGGCGACGCGGCGCTCACCGGTCAGGTCAGAATTCACGTCGCGCTCCCACCGATTGCGCGGCACGGCGCCATTGTGACGCTTCGGTTCCCGCGTCAGAATCCCGTTACTACGGACGACTATCTGGTTGACGCAGAGTGGGATTGGGGGGAACTCGTGAATCAGTCGATCCTCATCACGGGTGCAACGGGAAGTGGCAAGACGACCCTGTTGGAGTTGTTGATGGCGCGCATTCCGGCTTCTGAGCGAATCCTTGTCATCGAGGACATACCGGAAATCACGCCGCGCCACCCTCACGCCGTTTTTCTTTGCACGCGTGCGGCGAACGCGGAAGGCGCGGGTCAGGTCACGATGGGCGCTTTGGTGAGAGAGTCGTTGCGCATGAGCCCGGATCGCATCGTGCTTGGCGAAGTTCGCGGTGCGGAAATCGTTGACCTACTCCTGGCGCTCACGGCGGGTCACCCCGGATTGTCGTCGCTTCACGCCCGAACACTCGGTGAGGTACCCGAGAGATTGACCGCACTGGGAATGATCGCGGGACGCGACCCCGTGACGATTGCACGACTCGCCACGGTCGCGTTCGACCGCATCATTCATTGCGAGCGCACCGCATCCGGAATTCGACTGAGTTTAGGAGCGCTTCGACGCGTGGGCGACGTTCTCGAGGTGTCGCGATGACGCCGACCGAATTGAGGCGGCTCGCAGCGACGTTGGACGCGGGGGTCACGCACCGCGACGACCGCGGGGGCGATGACGATTTTGTGTCCGAGATTCTCGAGATTGCGCGCGAGACAGGAGCACCACGGACGCGCATCCTTCGCGTCGTTGCCGACGCCCTCGACGCAAACATCGAACTGGAACGCGAGGCCACCATCGCCGCCACATCGGCACGTCATTCGGCGTTAGTGCTCACCGCCCTGCCGGCTTTCACACTGATTGTGACCGAATTCTTCGGTATGCGCGCCCTCGGATTTCTGCTCGGCGCGCCGATTGGTTGGTTGTGTCTTGCAATCGGGGTGGGGGCGTCGTTCGGCGGATGGAAGTGGATGGACCGCCTGCGTCGTCGTATCCCCATGCCGTCGCCGGCGACGGGTGTTCTCAGTGATGTGGTCGCCGAGATTCTGTCGGTCACCGGGATGCGCGCCGACGTTGAGAACGCTCTGTGGGCGAGCGGCAAACGCTGGGGGGTGGGTTCGGAATGGACGAGCATCGTCGACATTAGAGCCACCGCTCGTGAGACGGGCGTACCCGTCTCGGGACTCATCCGCTCGGACGCTCACGAACGACGACGAGTGGCTCGCTTCACGGTTCGCGAAGCCCTAGAGAGACTCCCCGGACAGATGCTCATCCCGCTCGGGGTTTGCCTGTTCCCGGCGTTTGTCGTGTTGACCGTCGTGCCCGCCGTCGCCGGGATGGCTCAGGGGTTCTTTAGGTCATCGAGCTAGTTGACCTGATCATCGATGACGCGAATGACGCTCGTATCAAGAAGTGTCGTTGTGTCACCAACCTCGCGTCCCTCTGCGATGTCTCGCAACAGACGGCGCATGATCTTGCCCGAGCGTGTCTTGGGAAGATCGTCGACCAAATAGATGTCGCGAGGCCGGGCAATAGCGCCGATTTCTTTGACCACGTGCGCTTTCAGTGCGGCGATGTCGTCCTCAGGTTTTGCGACGCCCGCAGCACGCTTCTTGAGGACGACGAAGGCGACAACGGCCTGCCCAGTCACCTCGTCTGCTGCCCCGACCACCGCCGATTCGGCAACGGCCTGATTCGAGACGAGTGCCGATTCGATCTCCATCGTGGAAAGACGGTGCCCAGACACGTTCATCACATCATCGACCCGACCGAGAAGCCAGACGTCTTTGTCGGCGTCGAGGTGAGCTCCGTCACCCGCGAAGTATGTGCCGTCAAACGTCGACCAGTAGGTCTCTGTATATCGTTCGGGGTCTTTCCAGATTCCGCGAAGCATCGACGGCCACGGTTCGGTGATGACGAGGAGCCCGCCGGCCGAAGGTTCAACCGGGACGCCGTTGTCGTCAAGTACGTCGACAGTGATTCCAGGAATCGGAACCTGGGCGCTTCCGGGTTTCGTTGTGGTGATGCCGGGTAGAGCCGAAATCATGATGGCACCCGTCTCGGTCTGCCACCACGTGTCGACGATGGGGCAGTTGCTGCCGCCAATGACCTCGCGGTACCACATCCAGGCTTCGGGGTTGATTGGTTCACCAACCGATCCGAGGACCCGAAGCGATGACAGGTCGCGCGCTTGTGGAATTTCGCGACCGGCTTTCATAAACGAACGAATCGCGGTGGGGGCGGTGTAGAAAATTGACACCTTGTATTTTTCGATGATGTCCCACCAGCGACCGGGAGCGGGGAAGTCGGGCGTGCCCTCGTAGATGACCTGGGTCGCACCGTTGGCAAGCGGGCCGTAAACGACGTACGAGTGGCCGGTTATCCAGCCGATGTCGGCCGTGCACCAATACACGTCGGATTCGGGGTGAAGATCGAAGACGTTTTTATGGGTGAACGTTGCCTGCGTGAGGTAGCCACCACTTGTGTGGAGTATTCCCTTCGGTTTTCCGGTCGTGCCGGAGGTGTACAGAATGAACAACGGGTTTTCGGCGGGGAATCCCTGCGCGACGTGGTCATCGCTCATGGGGGCAATCTCGTCGTGCCACCAGAGGTCTCGTCCGGCAACCCACGCAACGTCATTTCTGGTGCGCTTGACGACAAGGACCTTCTCGACGGTCGGAGTCTGCGCGACGGCCTCGTCGACCGCGTCCTTGAGGTTGAACACGGCGCCCTTGCGAAAACCGCCATCGGCGGTGATGACGAGTTTGGCCTCTGCGTCATCGATTCGGGCGCGAAGGCTCTCGGCGGCGAAACCACCAAACACGACCGAGTGAATCGCGCCAACCCGCGCACAGGCGAGCATCGCGACAACGGCCTCGGGGATTAGAGGCATGTAGATGGCAATTCGGTCGCCGCGCACCACACCGAGGCTGGCGAGAAGGTTTGCCGCCTTCCGGACCTCGTCGGTCAATTCGCGATAGGTGATGGCGCGTGAGTCGCCGGGCTCGCCTTCGAACTGGATGGCAACGCGGTCACCGAGTCCAGCCTCGATGTGACGATCGAGACAATTGTAGGCAACATTGATCTCGCCATCGGCAAACCACTTCGCGAATGGGGCATCAGACCAGTCCAGCGTCTGGGTGAAGGGTTTGTGCCAGTGCAGCGCGCGGGCTTGGTCAGCCCAGAAACCGAGGCGGTCCGCCGATGCGGCCTCGTACAACTCGGGCTGAGCAATGGCGTTAGCGACGAAATCGGCCGACGGTGGGAAGCGACGTTTTTCGTGTAACAGACTGTCAATTGTTGTGTTGGACATCGTTGTCCTTGCCTTAGTTTCCGCATAGAGGACCAGCATCGGCTCTACGTCACTGATTAGTATTATCCCATGACACGTGCTGCCCTCGAGAATACTCCCCGCGTCAATCTGCGATTTGGCTCTTCGCCAGTTCACCGCCTCGATCGCTTGACCGAACACCTCGGTGGCAAGGTCGCACTGTGGGCAAAGCGAGAAGACGTCAATTCAGGGTTAGCCTTTGGCGGCAACAAGACGCGCAAGCTGGAATACCTCGCGGCCGACGCCATCAACCAGGGGTGTGACACTCTCGTGTCGATCGGTGGTGTGCAGTCGAACCACACTCGTCAGGTCGCGGCGGTTGCAGCGAAACTGGGGCTTCGAGCGGTGCTCGTCCAAGAGCACTGGGTTGACTGGGACGAGGTCAATTACGAGAAGACGGGCAACATCCTGTTGAGTCGCATCCTTGGTGGCGACGTGCGACTCGACCCGGCAGGGTTCGATATCGGGTTTCGGAAGTCGTGGGAAGAGGCCATTGCGTCTGTTGAGGAACGTGGCGGCAAGCCCTATCCGATTCCCGCCGGGGCGTCCGACCATGAACTGGGCGGTCATGGCTTTGCCGGATGGGCGTTCGAAGTCGAAGACCAGGAAAAAGAACTCGGTGTCACCTTTGACAACGTGATTGTTTGTTCGGTGACCGGGTCAACACAGGGTGGAATGATCGCCGGATTTGCCCACTCGGATCGTGCATCCACGGTTCTGGGAATCGATGCGTCGGCAACGGTGGAAAAGACCTGGGAACAGATTGCGCGCATCGCGCGTCGCACCGCAGCGGGTATCGAACTGGGTCGCGAGGTCAGGGACGATGAAATCGTTCTACTCGACCGTTGGCACGACGGCATCTATGGCATCGCTGGACCGCGCACCATCGAGGCCATCGAACTCGCTGCACGCATGGATGGGATGATCACCGACCCCGTCTACGAAGGTAAGTCGATGGCCGCCATGATCGATCTCGTCCGCGAGGGCTATTTCCCAGAGGGCAGCAACGTCCTCTATGCGCACCTCGGAGGCCAACCCGCAATGAACGGGTACACGACGGCGTTCTCTTATTGATGACACCGTAAAACCGCTACTCCGAGGCTGGTTTCACCTCGCAGCCCTTCCGGTCGTCGCAGTGCTCGGTCTAATTCTCGTAGCGCTGGCGGACGGTCAGTGGTTGTTGATTGCGGTTGACCCCGTCGCTCGCTAGACGGTAGCGCACCTAGTCGGTCGGCCTCGCGTAGAGGTGGTACTCGGACAGCGTGGTGAATCCAACCTTCGAATACAGTCCTAACGCTCCTGACGAGTTTCCCGTGTCCACCGCGAGGTCGACGTCACTGAATGAGCGGCTCGCGCAATACGCGAAGGCCCAGCGCAACAACAATTCACCTAAACCGCGACCCTGGAAGTCGTGACAAACGCCCAGCACGTCGACGAACCCGCCGTTTTCGTGAGCGTTGTCGTTGGTGCAACTGACGAACCCGGCGACTTGGCCGTCGACACGGAGTAGGAACCGCCCGTCGGGGTCGACACCGTCGTAATCGCGGAAATGCGGTATCCACGTTTCCGCAGGTCGTGGCGCAAAGCCAAAGTGTTGAGAGAATGCGTCTTGGTGAGCGCGGTGCCAGTCGGCGAAATCCTCATCGGTGGTGATGACATCAATCGACGCGTTCGCGGGCAGAACCGGGTAGTCCTCGCCGCTCAGAGGTCGTGTTACCAGGTGGTAGCGGCGCAATAACTCGAACCCCGTCGACGTGAACAGGTCGGCCATTTCCTCATCGCGGTAGTTCGCGGTCGGCCACAGCGTCCAGTCGTGGAACTCCTCGTCACCAAGAACCCGGCACCACTCCCACACATCGGCACAAGCGGAAAACCCGGGTACGCGAAAGAGCTCGATCTCGACGCGATGACGGTGCTCGTCGGGTTGAACACTCGCCCACGCGACGATTCTGCCGCCCTCAATCCAGACCCGATTTCGCGGGGCATCGTTGTGTCCACGGATGAGTTCAATGGGCCACGAGGCAGATGCCGGCTTGTGTTTCGAGTCGAGCGCACTCTCTTGCGCATCGATCAGTTGACGCAGTTCGTCGATGTCGTCGAGCGTCGGTTCGCGAGTTTCCATGACCCTGACTTTCTTTTCCCGTTATGTCACCGTAACGGAATCACACAAATAGTTCGCGGTGCTGGGCCAACGTGACTCGAGTCCGGCGAATGTGGGCTTCCAGCGCAAGTTCTGCCTGGCGCGTGTCTTTCTGAACGATGCCATCCACAATCAGTTTGTGCTCGATGTGAGTGACGTCGGAACCTGCAAACCCATTCAATTGCGCAAAGGCGCGTCGATAGTGCTGCGTGGTGTTCCAGATGCGCTCCACAAATTCTTTGAGCATTCCATCGTTGGCTCCGGCGTAGGACAACAGGTGAAATTCCCTGTCGAGACGCAAGAAGCTTTCGATGTCGGTTGTTTTTTCAATCTCGTCCGCCAACTGGGTGAGGCGCTCAATCTGAACACTCGTGAGGTTCGGGATGCTGTGAGAAATCAGAAGCGGCTCAAGTCTTTCCCGCACAAGATATGCTTCGTCACATTCGCTCTCGGACAATTGAGAAACCCATGCTCCGGCATTCGCTTTCAGCGTGACGAGTCCGTCGCCCTCAAGCAGGCGAAGAGCATCGCGCACCGGCTGACGACTTGCTCCGAAACGTTCAGCAATTTCTTCTTGAACGATTCGTTCACCCGGGGCGAGTGTTCCGTTGAGAATTTCTTCGCGCAGGGCCGCGGCTACTGTGCTGGGTGGGCTGGATGCCACAACGTCACCTTTGCATCTTTCTCGTACGCTTTCCCGTTCGGGTAGCTGCACAATTCAAACTGCATTCCCCAGGGGCTCAAAAAATAGACCCAGGTCTGCCCAAGGCTCGCATTGGAACTGTTGGTCTTGTCGCCCAGTACGCGAATCCCGTTGTCCTTGAGGTACTGAATTGCCGAATCAATGTCGTCCACATAAAAACACAGGTGGTGTCCGCCGATATCGCTATTGCGAGGTTGTGGGCGAGGGCCGTCGGGGTCAGCCGAAATGTACTCGAAGATCTCAAAGTTGGACCCGTATTTGCAGCGGAAGAAACGTATCTGCTTCATGATCGTTCGCGGATGCACATTGAGGTGTTCTGCCATCCAGTCGTCGTCACTCTGGAATGGGCCCAGGTCGTAAACCAGTTCGCAGCCAATGATGTCCCGGAAGAAGACCGTCGCTTCTTCGATATCGGGCACAGTGAAACCAATGTGGTCTGTACCCCGCAAACCAGGGATTCCTGAGCTCATGACAACTCCTAAATCTTCTGAATGGATACAGTCTGGCTTATAAACTCAGATTTTATGGGTATCTGGGCAAATTTATTTGCCAATTGGATACATTTTGCTATTCTATGTGTAGGCAGATAAACCGTAACTGTTCGTCCCTGCATTGGAGTCAACGATGACCGAGAAAATTCAGCTTTCCCCGAAAGAACCCTGGGTGGAACTCCGCACCACACCGGAAGACTGGCGTGATGCTGACCCGCGCCTCCTTGAAACCATGCTGGGACAGATGCACCTCATTCGTGCCTTCGAAGAAACCGTTCTGCAACTTGCCGCTGAAGGTTTAGTGCACGGTCCGGCCCACTCGAGCATCGGACAAGAGGGCGGTGCTGTTGGTTCTATCGTCGGACTGCGCGGAACCGATGCCGTTAACGGTTCACACCGCGGTCACCACCAATTCTTGGCGAAGGCAATTGGATTTGTGACTCCGGACGGCCTCGATGTCACCAACCTGGTGAATGAACCGATTCAAGAAGTACTTCAGCGCACACTCGCTGAGATTTTGGGTTTGGCACAAGGGTACTGTCGCGGACGCGGTGGATCGATGCACTTGCAGTGGAAAGAAGCTGGAGCGCTCGGAACCAACGCAATCGTCGGTGGCGGTGTTCCCCTGGGAGCGGGTAATGCATGGGCCCAGCAACACTCCGAAACCAGTGATCTGACCGTCAGCTACTTCGGCGATGGCGCGGTAAACATTGGTTCCGTTTTGGAAACGATGAACCTCACCGCCGCGTGGGATATTCCACTGGTCTTCTTTATTGAGAACAACCTTTACGCGGTGTCCACGCACGTCTCGGAAGTCACCGCAGAAGAACGGTTGTCTGGTCGCGGCACCGGTTTCGGAATTCCGAGCTGGCGAGTGGACGGCATGGATCCCCTTGCCGTGCACCTCGCGATGCAAGAAATAGAGGCGCACACTCGCGCGGGCAACGGCCCAGCAGTAATCGAAGCCGAGGTCTATCGGTTCTTCCACCAGAACGGTCCATTCCCAGGTAGCGCCTTTGGATATCGGCCAAAGGACGAGGAAGAAGAGTGGCGCGGACGTGACCCGCTAACCCGAGTTGCCAACGAGATGATGACACTCGGGTTGATTGAGCAGGACGAGGTCGATAGCGTTCGAGCACAGGCGCAGGCTGCAATGGAACTGGCCGTGAACGAGCTACTCGAGGCCGACCCAGCGGGCAAGCCGGGCGCGCGTCGGATTCGCCCCGACCTGTGGCCGAGCGCGGACTTTGTCAACGTTGGTGTTCGCGGCGACGCATCGGAATTGAGTGGTGTTCGAACCGAAGAATTTGCGACACACACCGGCAAAAAGGAGGAAGTACGTTTTGTTGACGCGGTTGCCGCCGTCATGGACCGCCGTATGGAAACCGACGCCCGAATCGTCGTTCTTGGCGAAGATGTGCACCGCCTCAAGGGTGGCACGAACGGTGCAACAAAAGGATTGGTCGAGAAGTACCCAGACCGAATTTTGGGGACGCCGATCAGCGAAAATGCATTCGCGGGCCTTGGTGGGGGAATGGCACTCGATGGTCGCTTCCGTCCCGTTATCGAATTCATGTACCCCGACTTCATGTGGGTGGCCGCTGACCAGGTGTTCAATCAGATTGGCAAGGCGCGTCACATGTTCGGTGGCGATGCATCGGTTCCCGTGGTGATTCGCACCAAGGTTGCAATGGGCTCTGGCTATGGGTCCCAACACCTCATGGATCCGGCTGGCATCTTTGCCACCGCACCAGGATGGCGCATCGTCGCCCCATCAAACCCATTTGATTACATCGGTTTGATGAATGCCGCACTGGCACTCAACGATCCGGTACTCGTCATCGAGCACGTCGACCTTTACGCCTCAACGGGTGAAATCGCCGTCGGTGATTACGATTATCAGATTCCGTTTGGAAAGGCAGCAATCAAGCGTGCCGGTAATGACGTCACGGTCCTTACGTATCTTTCAATGGTGAGCCACTCGCTGGAGGCCGTCGAGCAAACCGGAATTGATGCCGAAGTTATTGACCTTCGCTGGCTTGACCGCGCAAGCATTGATTGGACAACAATTGGGGCAAGCATCACAAAGACAAACGCGGTGATGATTGTCGAGCAGGGTGCACAGGGAACGAGTTACGGCAGCTGGCTGGCCGATGAAATTCAACGCCGGTTCTTTGACTACCTCGATCAGCCGGTACAGCGTGTTCATGGCGGTGAAGCGTCACCGAGCATTTCGAAGGTGCTTGAGCGTGCGGCAATCGCACGGACCGACGAGGTTGTCGCTGGATTGAAAAAAATCGCCATGGGATTTGGAACGAACTGATGGCTACTCTCATCACGATGCCAGAGGTTGCCGCGGGTGCAACGGAAATCGTTCTGTCGAAGTGGCATGTCGCTGTTGGTGCATCCGTCAACGTCGGTGACATCATTGCCGACATTGAAACCGAGAAAGCCGTTGTGGATTTTGCGTGTGATGCCCAAGGCACGGTCTACAAGATTCTCGTTGCCGACGGCGATTCGGTTGACGTCGGTGCTCCAATCATGATCGTGCTTGGTGCGGGCGAAGACGGTGCGGCGGGTGACGCATTGCTTGGCGCGACAGCACCTACAGTTCACGCTGCGGACAATGTCGAGGCAACCACGGTGTCGCCAGTCGCCGCGCCCGTTGGATCCTCGGCTGCGCCCGTGGAAACGACGGACGAGTCCCGTCAGTTCGTGAGCCCAATCGTTCGGAAATTAGCTCGTGAACGAGGCATCGAATTGACGCAGATTGCGGGCACCGGACCCTTGGGCCGTGTGGTTCGCAGAGACCTTGAGAGTTTCGCACTGAGCGGCGTAAGCGTCGCGTCCTCGGGGACCTCGTCCTTTTCGTCGAGTTCAGAACTTGCGACGCAAGAGCATTCGAGCAGTTACTCGACTGTGCCGCACACCGGGATGCGCCGCACAATTGCACGCCGCCTAACCGAGAGCAAGTCAACCGTTCCCCACTTTTATGTCACCGCCGACTGCAAGGTTGACGCGTTGCTTGAACTTCGCGCGAGCATCAATCAGTCCTCATCGGTCAAGATCTCGGTGAACGACATAGTTGTGAAGGCAGTCGCAAGCGCGCTCATGGATGTTCCAGACTCGAACGTGGTGTGGAACGCCGAGGCCATGCACAAGTACGATTCGGCCGACATCGCTGTTGCCGTGACAACCGAGGGCGGTTTGTTTACACCCGTCATTCGCGGTGTGGAAAAGCGATCTCTCAGTAACTTGAGCATGGAGATCACGGAAATGGCTGCTCGCGCACGCGCAGGCAAGTTACGTCAAGAAGAACTTGAAGGCGGCAGCTTTGCCGTGAGCAATCTAGGAATGTTTGGCACGAAGGAATTCAGCGCGATCTTGAATCCGCCACAGTCGGGAATCTTGGCCGTCGGGGCGGCATCACCGCGTGCGATTGTTGACGATGGCCAGATTGTGATCGCTAACGTCATGACAGTAACGCTTTCCGCGGATCATCGCGCGGTAGACGGTGCACTCGCAGCCCAGTGGCTGGCTGCATTCGTGAAGCGGATTGAAAATCCGCTCAGCATGTTGGTTTAGCTCAAGAGACTACGAACTCTGGCCTGTTAACTTGCGGGTTTTCGCGTCACCCATCGCATTCAGCACATCGACGGCAGATTTTGCGGGCAGTGACGGTGTCGCAGTTTTTGCGGGACCAAGGTTACTGAGGTCCAAATTTTCCCCGTGCTTGCTGCCAATGACAAACCAAATCCCGCGTGCGGGTTTAGCCGAATTGTTTTCGAACATGTGCAGACGGTTTGCGTCGAAACTGAAGGAGTCTCCTGGATAAATCTCGTGCACGTCGTTTTCGATTCGAAGAGTCAAGGTGCCTTCGATGATCAATCCGTACTCGAGCGCATCGTGGCGCATCATTTTGCCTTCAACAGAACTTGAGCTGCCCGGTTCGTAGGTCACCATGAGTGGGTCCGCATCGTCACGTCCGCCGTCGGCTAAACGCTCCCACACCACGCCGTTTTCCATTTCAATAATGGGATTTTCGCTGCGACGCTGCACGATGCCGTGGTGCCCATCTTCGTAACCGGAGTCGTCAGCCGTTTTGCCATCGGACTGGCTCATTCCCTTCATCAGTCCATCGAGCGAAACCCCGAGGTGGTTGACCAGTGCATAGAGAGTGGACACGGATGGCTGCGTCTTGCCGGTCTCGACCTGCGAGAGGAGGCTGGCGGAAACTCCGACCGCAGAAGCGACGTTTCGTAAGCTCAATTTACGTGAGAGGCGGACTCTACGCAGTTCTTCACCGATAGCGAAATGCATCGAGTCCCCTCTTGTGCGCTGGCACCCGATAACCAGGTGGTTTACTCTCACCTTACAGAATAGATAGCCAATATTCATTATTTGTTTATGAAATGGGCAAAAAGTGGTCAAATTTGCGCTTCGTGTTTAGTCAAACTGCACATAAACTTGGGTTAACGACAGCGTGGGAAGGCTTCATGAAACTCAACAATGGCTTAGGCCACCTCGGGTATTCGACCCTGGTTCACCTTGGCGACACATGGGCCGAGATGAACGCCAGCCTTCGTGAGTTCGTCCCTCAAGTCAAAAAGCGGATTTCTCCGAATGATCCTTTTGCCGTTTCCCTGCGAATCTCAGCGTCATCAGCCAAAACGCTCACCGAAAGTCCCGCGGAACGCGCGTCACTTGCCGAGTTCCTTGCGAAGGAGGACCTCTACGTCTATACGGTGAACGCCTTCCCTTACGGTCCGTTCAAGGGTGAGTTGGTCATGGAGCGGGTTTATGAGCCGGACTGGACCACCGATGATCGCGTGAACTACACCAACTCGATTGCCGATATCTTGGCTGAGATTTCGCCGGCCGACGTGAATCCTTCGATTCAGACGGCACCCCTCGCATTCAAGCCAAATGTTGCGGGGGAGGCCTATATCAAGAAGTTCACGCGCAACGTTTTCCGAGTGGTCGCTCACTTGCTCGATCTCGAAGAACGAACCGGGCGCCGAGTCAAACTTGCGATTGAACCAGAGCCTGCGTGCTATTTGGAGACTACGGATGAGACTCTCGAGTGGTTCACGGATCGCGTTTATTCACGTGCCGGTATCAGCGAGTTGGCTGAGGTCGCCAACATTCCATTGAGTGAAGCCGAAGGGGCAGTTCGACGTTATCTGGGAATTGTTTTTGATATTGGCCACCAGTCAGTTGGTTTCGAAAACATCACGGACTCACTGAACAAAATCGTCGGCGCCGGTATTCCAATCTTCAAACTTCAAGAAGCGTCATCGCTGTGGGTCGAAGAACTCACGCACGACAAGATTGAAGCGCTTCGGCGCTTCACGGACACGATTTACCTCAGCCAGACCTCACTGAAGCAAGACGGCACAATCACCAAGTTCTTGAACCTTGGCGAAGCGCTCGACGCATACGAGGCAAATCCGGTCCCCAGTGAGATGCGCACACACTTCCATGTGCCCGTATTCCTCGAAGAGCTCGGTCCGTTTCGTACCACTCGCTTTGGCGTCCAAGAGGCTCTCGCGATGCACCGTGCAACCCCGCTGTCGGATCACCTGGAAATCGAAACGTACACGTGGGATGTTTTACCTCCAGAACTGAAAACCGGCGACATTATTGAGTACGTCAGCCGGGAACTTGAATTTGTTCGCAACGAATTGATGGGATAACTCGTGGCAGAAAAAACTCGCGTCTCGATCATCGGGCTTGGCTCGATGGGCACCGCCATGGCGCACCGACTGCTTGACCAGGGCTTCGACCTCGATATCTGGAATCGCTCCGCTAAAGACGTTGATGAACTTCTCAGCAACGGTGCGCAACGGGTCGAATTAGCCGAGGCATTGCACAATGACTTCTTTATGTCATTGCTCAGTAATGATGACGCGGCGTTGGATGTTTTCAGCGACGAACGCCTCGAGAAAGCAAAGCCCGGAGCGATCCACATCAATATGTCTACGTTGAGCCCGGCTGCGTCAGAGACCCTTGCTGAACGTCACGGTAGGCACGGAATTGGCTACATTGCGGCGCCTGTGCTGGGCCGCCCCATCGCAATCACGACCGGCAAGTTGCTCGTGGTCGCGGCCGGAAAAGCGGAGCACATCGAAGCGGCAGGCGTCATTTTTGACAAGGTTTCTGCGCAGCATTGGAATGTTGGTGAAGACCACGCCAAATCAAATTTCGTCAAACTAGGCGTCAATTACAACCTGATTCATGCCCTGCAGGCCATTGGCGAGTCGGTGGCGTTGGTGGAATCCGCTGGAGTCGACGCGAACACCTTCATGGAAATTTTGACGCACACAGCTTTTACCGGTTCCGCGTACGTCGGATACGGACCAATGATTGTTAACCGCGCATACACCCCCCGCGGATTCTCCATGGCACTCGGTCTCAAGGACGTAAAGCTTGTTGAGGATGCAGCCGCAAGCGTAGGACTCACGCTTCCGGTGGCCACCGTGCTTCACCAACTATTTGATCAGGCGCTCGTCGACCCCGACCTCAAAGACCTTGACTGGTCCGCTGTCGCCGAATTGACACGGCAAAAGAAGATTCACTAGACCGTTTTCTCTGAACGTGAATCGGGGCTCTCTCTCGAGAACCCCGATTCACCGAATTCGGCGTCTACGCCCTTTTGAGTCGTGTCTTTCGCGCACGTGCAACGCTGTAGACGATTGCCGCAATGAGGATGAGCCCCGCCTGCAACCAGTACTGCCATTTTTGGTCGAGATCGAGGAACACCGTGGCGTTGAGCACCTGAATCAGCAACACGGAACCCATCAACGTACCGATGTACGTTCCACGTCCGCCCATCAATGAGGTTCCGCCGAGGACAACCGCGGTAATCCCCGTCAGGGTGTAGGTCACGCCTTGGGTAGCGTCACCGATGCCTAGTTGGACAGCGAGCAGAATCGATCCCACAAAGACGAACAACGAACCGATGACGTATGCGCCGATGATCGTGCGGTTGATGTTGACTCCGATTTGGCGCGCCGACTCTTCATGTGAACCAACGGCACGGAGATTCCAACCCCAGCGAGACTTTCGAAGCAGGTATTCCATTCCAACTGCCGCGATTGCAGCGGCGATGAATACATAGGGGATGGGACCGAGCGTTGATTTCATTGACTCGGCGATTGCCTGGCTGATGAGACCTCCCGGCTCGGGGCGCAAAATGAAAGCGAAACCGCCGATGGCAATGTACGTCGTCAGGGTTGCGGCAATTGCCGTGAATTTCACGAACCTAATTAAGGAACTGTTTATCAAACCGACTAATGCCGCCACGAGCGCCATCGTCACGAGCCCCATAATCACCGCCGTCAGTGGAGAATCGTCGTTCATGTAGAACGAAGCGATGACCACCAAGAACCCAGCCAGCGGACCGGTAGACAAGTCAATTCCGCCGGTCATCATGACCGTTGTCTGTCCAATGCCGACAAAAGCGAGCGCACTGACCAGCAGCAACATAGATTTGATGTTGAAATCACCGAGGTACGTTGAACTACCCGGCAGGATTATTGCGGCCACGGCGATCATCACCAGGGCCAGCATGACGGGCGGCGCGTAGTCGCCTCGGAGGAATCGGCGGAACTTTTCGACAGGGGTCTCATTCCCCAATTTCTGTTCGCGGTCTTCACGTTCTAGGCGAATCACTTTGGTGGTTGAGGTAACGGCCGCCTCGATCATTGCCTCTTCACGGTTTTCACCATCGTGCAAGGTTTTGACGACCTGTCCACGTGACAATACGTACACCGTGTCACAGAGGCCTTCGAGTTCCTTCGCGTCAGAAGACGCAACCACCACAGGAATTCCATCCGCCGATGCCTTACGCAAGATGTCGTAGAGCTCTAAACGGGCACCGACGTCGACGCCCTGGGTTGGCTCGTCGGCTAGAACCATGACTGGGTTCGACAGCAGGGCGCGGGCCAGGACCACCTTCTGCTGGTTTCCGCCCGACAGCGCAGAGACCGGCGCCTCAAGGCTCGGCGCCTTAATGGACAGCGAACTGAGGGTTTCATGAACCTGGTCCACTTCTTTTCTGCGGCTCAAGAGTCCAAATTGTTTGAATTTTTTCAGCGACGACAGCGCCGAGTTCTCTCGGACCGACATACGCATCATGACACCCTCGCGCTGGCGGTCGGCTGGCATGAGTGCCGCCTTGCCGTTGAGCTGTCGCGCGGTTTTGGTTTCACCGTTGATCTCGATGGAACCGGTGAATTCTGCCTGACCGGATAACGCCTTCAAGAATTGCGACTGACCGTTTCCGATGACGCCGGCAATACCGATGATTTGCCCGGGGAACGATTGGATGCTGACATCGGTGAAGCCGTTGCCCGATAGACCCGTGACCACGAGGTTCGGTTTGACGCCGGAAGGCTCGGGGCGCTTAGCGGGGAAAGTGGATTTCAGTTCTCGCCCGACAATCTGAGCCAGAAGTTCAGCGTCCGTAATTTTATTGATCGGCGAAGTAGTCCTGAGCAGGCCATCGCGCAGCACTGTAACAATGTCGGCAAGTTGGCGAACTTCCGCGAGTCGGTGAGTGATGTAAATCACAGCGGTTTTCTTCGCGATTTCCTTGGCGATGAGTTGGAACAGAAGTTCCACGGAGTCCTGCCCGAGTGCGGCCGTTGGCTCATCAAGAACCAAAATTTTTGGCGCGGTTGCCAATGCTTTTGCGATTTCAAGCAAGTGTTTTTGTGCAATGGTCAGGTCTTCGACACGCAGATTCAGCGATATCTTCAGCCCGACCCGCTCAAGCAGCTCTGCTCCGACTGTTTCGGGACCACGGCCCGCGAAAATTGAACTGGGCAAAGCGACTTGCAGATTTTCCAAGACGGTGAGGTCGCTCAACACGGCTGGATGTTGGTGAACGATTGCAATTCCGAGTTTGTTGGCCAGAGCAGGCGTGAGAGCGTCGTAGCGCTCTCCAAGAACAATGAGGTCGCCTTGAGAAGGGGCAACGGTGCCCGAGGCTACATTCATCAGGGTCGACTTACCCGCACCGTTTTCGCCAAGAAGTGCGTGAACTTCCCCGGCCTTGATCTGCAGGCTTACATCTGTCAGGGCGGGCACGCCCGAGTAATCTTTGGAGATCCCACGTAGTTCCATCACCACGTTGTCCGATTTGCTCTGAGCCACTCTGCTTCTCCTGGTATGTCAATTGGTTGAGATGATGCACTGGGCCGACTTATCGCTAAGCCGGCCCAGTGCCCGTTATTACTGTTGGAGCCTATTACTGTCCGAGCAACGCCTGCTGGGCTTCGCCGCTCAGCTGAGCTGAAAGGAAGGTCCAGGGGTCGATGTCGCGGTTGCACTGTACGGGCTTGTCAGTTGACGTGGAGTCCTCGAACACCGGTCCGGCGAAGGAGGTAGCCGTAGGAACGACACCACCGGTTGCGAGGGCAACAGCGTGCTGTACTGCAAGACGCACGTGGTCGTTACCCGTAGCAACGGTCATCAACTTGAAGTCCGCGTTCGCTTCAACGTTGTCCTCGTAGAAGCAACCAAGGATGTTTCCATCCGACGTAGCGAGTGCAGGAATTGAACGGCCACTCTTGGTGAATTCACCAAGCGAAGAAACCATAACCGGACCGAAGTCGGACATGATCACGTCAATCTGGTCGTACTTTGCGATTGCTGCGGTGAGCACCTTCTGAGTGAGTGCTGCATCCCAGTTGGTAACTTCGAAGGGCTGCTCACCGATGTACTTGTAAGCGCCTGTTCCGTCTCCGAGAACCGATTCAAAGCCCGTGCGCTCGTCGACACCCTGGCTGTTTCCAGCAGGACCTGACAAGAACAAGATGTTTGCACCGTCGGGGAAGTTGGCCTTGGTCCATTCGCCCCAGTTCTTACCGTCGGTCACGAAGTCGCCACCAACCCAGAGGTTGAAGTCCTCGCCAGCGACGCCACCTGCGTCAACACGGTAAGGAACCGTGACAACACCAGCTGCGTAAGCGTCACGGAGTGCAGGAAGGATTGCCGGTCCTGCATCGGGGAACACAACGAGTGCCTTGACACCCTTTGCAACCATTGCGTTGATGTCAGAGATTGCCTTCGTGGTGTCGCCCTGGCCGTCTGCATAGAGCAGCTCGGTAACGCTCGAACACTTTGCAATCTCATCTTGAGCCGAAGCCGTGGTGACGAGACGCCAGTTGTTTCCACCGAAACCGTCGGTGAGTCCCATGGTGATTTCGGTGGGTCCACACCAGTCGGGGCGGTCGCCCGCTGCGGTGTCGGTACCGGGATCAGTAGTAGCAGTGCTTGCACAACCCGCTAACAGCAGGGCGGCAATGGCCGCAGCAGAAAGCGCTGCAGCGACTTTACGACGACGAATCATCTTTGTATCCTCCATCTGACTGCGTGACATCACTGGCACGCATATTGTGCTTCTAAGCCGTCGGCAAAGAAGTTTGGTGCTCCCCGCGACGTTGAGTCGACAGGAATTTTCGAAGGGCTGACCTCACGCGAGACCAGTCCACTGTGTAAATGGCAACACCAATTGCGAGTGCTGCTGCTTGAACCAATGTGCGGATGGCGAAGTTGACCCCCAGCGCGAGAACAAACTGATCGAGCTGGGAGAGGAATACGGCGGCAATAACGGTGGCGGTGGGAAGACCACGGCCACCGAGTAGAGAAGTTCCGCCGAGAACCACCACGGCGACCGAAGGAAGAAGATATGCGCTGCCCATCGAGCCGTTCGGTTCTGAAATCACGCCGGCAATCATTATTCCGGCAATTGAATAGAGCACCTGTGCCCACACGTACGCCATGGCCTGGTGGGTCTTGATTCTCAGACCTGACACCATTGCCACGGGAGCGCTCGCACCAATGGATTCGAATCGACGGCCCGGAACTGTTTTGCGAAGGACGAAGATCACAATCAACAGGACGGCTGTTGCAAAGAAAACCGAGTTCGGAATTCCGAAAGTTGAACCGCTGACGACCGATAACAGTAATGCCGTTGTCATGCGAGGGATGCCTTGAGTAATCAGCATCACGAAACCAAAAAGCAATGAGTTGGTTCCGAGTGTTGCGATGATCGGGTTCAGTTTGAGGAAACCAACCAAGAACCCGTTGAAGGCGCCGATGGCGATTGCGACGACGAGAGCGAGAACCACCGCAGGCAGAAGCCGGTCGTCTTCAATTTCAGGAAGTGCCGAAACGATGACCGCTGCGAGCGAAACGGAACCTGGAACAGATAGATCAATGCCAGCCTGCTGGATGACCAGCATTTGACCGAGCCCAACAATTGCCAAGATTGCCGCGAACGGAATCATGCTGCCAAGAGGCCCCGGAGAAACACTTGTTGGAGCAACGACCGCGCTAAGAATGAACAGCACCACAGTTGATATCAAAACGGTCAGTAGACCTTTTGAAACCTGAAAGCGTGGACCCTTAGAGAGGGTCACCTCACTTCGCTGTGCCATCTGCACTCCTTCGTGCCCGCGTTCAGTTTCGTAGGACTGAACATGTGTTGACTGCTACTTGATAAATCGAGCATAGCGTGTGAGATCAATTTCTGTAACATCACCGTGACACTGTTGTCAGAATTTCCCCTGAGAGGCACAAGACTCCGCGATATTCGCGAGAATGGTTGTTGACCGTAGGCGGCTTCCGCTCGGAGTGAGACACGGTCAGATTGTTATTTCCGCTCGGATTCAAAGTTCAGAAATACTGGTATCGTTCATCTGAAGTGAACAGCACCGTGAAATGGAGATGCGAAGAAATGAACAACGATTCATCCCGTAAAGCACTTGTCGTGGGTGTTACTGGAATCTCGGGTCAAGTAATTGCCACGCAGCTGATCAATGCAGGGTGGGAAGTGCATGGTTTGTCGCGCCGGATAGAAGGTCTTCCTGCTGGCGTTCATCACATCAAGGCTGACCTGCTCAATGCCGATGAGGTGAAAACTGCACTTTCTGGACTCAAGCCGGAAATTGTTTTCATGACCGCCTGGATCAAGAAGGAATCGGAAGCCGAGAACATTGAAGTCAACGGTGCCACCATTCGCAATTTGCTTGCTGGATTGAAACCCGATGGTGGAGTGCGACACGTCGCGCTGCAGACGGGTTTGAAGCACTATCTTGGACCATTCGATAACTATGCGAACGCGGTCATGGCCGAGACGCCATTCCACGAGGACGAGCCTCGACTCGATGTTCCGAACTTCTATTACACCCAAGAAGACGAATTGTTTTCTGCAGCCAAAGACCAGGGATTCACGTGGAGCGTTCACCGTTCGCACACCATATTTGGATATGCGGTCGACAATGCAATGAACATGGTGCTGACGCTCTCTGTCTACGCGGAAATTCAAAAAGCACTGGGCAAGCCCTTCATTTATCCCGGTTCAACCCAGTCATGGAACGGCGTGGTCGACGTGACCGATGCTGATCTGCTCGGCGAACAGCTTGTTTGGGCAGCGACGAACAAGGCCGGTGAAAACGAAGCGTTCAACATTGCCAACGGCGATACCTTCCGGTGGCGTTGGATGTGGCCACAGATTGCAGAACACTTCGGCCTGCCCTACGAGGGCCCCAAGGAAGCCCACTTCCAGCCGCTCGAAGAGCAGATGAAAGACGCTGCGTCGGTTTGGGAAGAAATTGCGCAGAAGCACAAACTTGCGGTTTCCGATGTGACCAAACTTGCGTCGTGGTGGCACAGCGACAGCGACCTCGGTCGTCAGATTGAGTGCTTCACGGATATGACGAAGTCACGCGAAGCGGGCTTCCTGAACTTCCGATCGAGCCCCAAGAGCTTCTTCTCCAACGTTGAGGCCTACCGCAAGGCGAACATTCTTCCCCGATAGAAATAAGTACCTCTCTTCCGAGTGAAAAAAGTGGGGCCGCCCGAAAGGACGGCCCCACCATCTTTGTCTTCTAGATGCTTGCGTTCAGTTCGATGTGAGCCTTGATGTTGTTCATCGGGTGCTGAGCTGCGTCAACCGCACCGAGCGAATCGTCTATCGCAAACCGAGCGGTGACCAGAGGCGAAAGATCAATGTTCTTCGTCGACATGAAGCGAATTGTTTCTTCCCAGACACCGGGTGAACCGATTGATCCGGTGATGGTTAGTTCCTTGGATTGAATTAAGCCAAGTTGAGCCGGGGCCGACTTGCCAACATCGATACCGATGTACGCGATGCGTCCTTTGAAGCCCGCAAGCTCGAGTGCTGTTGCCATCACATCTGGGCGGCCGGTTGCCTCTACGACGACGTTGGCACCGCGCCCACCGGTGTCTTTGTCTAGTACTGCTTTGATCTCGTCTGGGGTACACACAATGTCTGCACCGAGTTCGCGAGCTGCCTTCTGACGAAAATCAACGGGCTCGACAACAATCGTTCGTGCACCCAATGCTTTCGACGCTGCGGTCACCGCAAGTCCAATCGGACCGGCACCAAGAACCACCAAGGTATCGCTCGCGTTGACGTTGCCGACGCGCATCAACGCGTAATACGCAACGCTGAATGGTTCTACAAGCGCACCGTTGTTCCACGAAATGTTGGTCGGAATCTTGTGGAGCCACGACGCTTTCGTGATGAAGAACTCGGCTGCGGCGCCACTGATCGAAAAACCGAAGTGCTCGTCCCCAATGACACAGTCACCAACGACGTGATCACCTTTCGTGAAGTTCGTTACTTTTGCACCGACCTTCATCACTTCGCCGGACCATTCGTGCCCAGGGATAATCGGGTAGCTAAAGGGGATGATGTAGCGACCCTCAAGCAACTCAATGTCAGAGTGACACACACCGACTGCTCGGGAGGCAATCAGAACCTCATCGTCTGCGATGTCGGGAACAGAGAGTTCATTGACCTCGGCTTTACCTTCTGAAACAAACTGTAGAGCCTTCATGATTAGTGTCCTCTCACTAGTACTTTGGTCTCGGTTCCGGTTGGAGACACAAGTTCTTCGAAGCCCTTTGTCACGATGTCGTCCATGTTGATTGTGGAGCTGACGACTTTCTCTACCGCCAATCCGCGACGACCGATGAGGTCGATGATTCGAGGCCAGTCAGTTACCGGGTAGCACCAGGTTCCCGTGTAGGTGATTTCGCGCTCGGCAAGTTCCATCGGCTCGATTGATGCTGGCTTGGTGTGCAAACCAGTCTGAACAACGTACCCGCCCGAGCGAACAGCTTTGATTGCCGTCTGCAGTGCCCGCTCGTTTCCCGAACATTCGATGACCGCGTCAACACCAATTCCACCCGTGGCATCTTTCATCGCGGCAATCACGTCGTCCTTGGTTGGGTCAAGCAATGTCGCAACCCCAAGGTCATTAATCATCTTTTGACGGTTTGGGTTGAGCTCAGACACGTACACGCGTGCACCGAGGTTTTCTGCGTAGAGGGCGGCGAGCGCGCCGATCGGACCTGCACCCGTGATGAGGATGGTGTCTCCCGGACGAACATCTCCGCGGTCGACTCCATACGCAGCCACCGCGGTCGGCTCGACGAGTGCGCCGGCGACGTCAGAAACGTTGTCATGCAGTGTGAACACGTTTGCGGCGGGAACAACCGCTTGTTCCGCAATGCCGCCCCACTCGCAGCTCAGACCGATACAGGCCATTGACGTGCAGAGGTGGTTGGCGCCGCGCGAACAGAAGTAGCACACACCGCAGGACAACAGAGGCATCGCCGATACGCGGTCGCCAACCTTCACATTGGTGACACCCTTACCGACTTCAAGGACCTCGGCAGAGAACTCGTGTCCAAGAATTTGCGGGAGGATGGAGCCGTTCAATTTGTGAGGCTGTGACGGAATGACGATCGGACCCATCGCGTACTCGTGAACATCCGTCCCACAGATTCCGCACCACAATGGCTTGAGTCGTACCTCACCAGCGCCGACCGACTGCGGCTCTGCCACATTTTCCACACGGATGTCTTTGGCTCCGTAGAAAATTGCTGCCTTCATTTTTTGCTCCTTAGTGTTTCCGTGTTCACAGCGATGGATCGAAAAGTACCTTGCCCTGGATTTTTCCAGCCCCCAGTCGTTCGAGTTGGGTGGTGAATTCGGAGAGCGGATAGACGCCCTCAATCAATTCTTCGGCCAAGGCCGTTGTTCCCAATATCTGGAGTGCAGGGCCAAGATCCTGATCACAGACATGGGCGAGGGTCGTCTCAATATTGATTTCGTTCATCACAATTCTGTGGACGTCAATTTCCTGTCTGGTTGAGGGCAACCCAACCTGCAAAATGTTGCCGCCTTGCCTCACCAGGCCAATCGCAAACTGAAGCTGCCCCGGCGCGCCGCTTGCTTCAATGATCACATCGATACCGGAGTCGCCGAAAATCTCCCGGATGTCTGCTTCGGCGTTGTCTCCCACGTCGACCGTGTGATCCGCACCCAGTCGGGCGGCGCGCTCTAATCGGCTGCCGCCAAAATCAAGCACAGTGACCTCTGCTGTGAAGAGATTCTTTAAGCCAGCCAAAACAAAAGTTCCAATAGCGCCGGCGCCGATCAGCAGCACCCTGTCGCCGTCGCGCACCCCGGCACGTCGCGCGGCATGTAAACCAACAGCAAGTGGTTGTGCAATTCCGGCGGCATCCAAACTTAGCCCGGCAGGAATTTTTACCAAGGTGCTGGTTGGCACCGCGACATACTCTGCCATCCCACCATCGCGGTTCAGCCCGAGAGTCACGTATTTTTCGCAAAGGTTGGTGCGCAATTCCGCGCAGCGCTTACACGTGCCGCAGGAAATTCCCGCACCGGATGCAACCACGTCACCCGTTGTGAAGCCAGAGGCGGAATCCACGTCGCCAACAATTTCGCCAATGAACTCATGGCCCAGAATCATTGGACCGTGATGACCGCTCACAGGATGCTTGGTTTGAGTCGCGAAAATCTTAGGGCCGGACTTGTACTCGGAAGCATCGGTACCACACATTCCCGAACGCAACACCTTGATCAGCGCCTCGCCTGCTACAGGCGTTGGCACGTCACGCTTTTCAATGCGGACATCACCCGCTGCGTGGTAAACGGCGGCTTTCATTTTTTCCATTGGTGGAGCTACGCTTTTTCGCCGCGACCAGCGACTGTGTTGAGGTGTGATTGAGAATCACGTTCGAGGGGAAGTGGCCCACCAACGGAGTAGTAACGCTGACCGGCAACCAGAAGGTCTTCGGCAGGGAACTTTGTGATGACCTGACAACCGGTTGCCGTGACCACCAGTTCTTCTTCGATACGGGCGGCACCCCAACCGTCAGCCGACGGCCAATAGGTTTCAAGAGCGAATACCATGCCCTCTTTCAACACTTCGGGGTGGTCGAACGACACCAAGCGCGAGAAGATTGGTTTTTCCCAAATTGACAGACCAACGCCGTGACCGTACTGCAACGCAAAGGCAGCTTCTTCATTCGGGAAACCGAATTCTTCCGCCTTTGGCCAAACCGCGACGATGTCGGCGGTGGTTGCACCGGGGCGAACCAATGCAATTGCACGGTCCATGTATTCGCGCGCTCGCTTGTATGCGTCGTGCTGAGCGCTACTTGCCGAACCAACCGCAAATGTGCGGTAATAACAGGTGCGGTAGCCCTGGTAGCTGTGCAAGATGTCGAAGAACGCAGGGTCTCCGGGGCGAATGATGCGGTCGGAATAGACGTGGGGGTGAGGCGAGCACCGTTCACCAGAGATCGCGTTGACGCCTTCTACGTACTCGGAGCCGAGGTCGTACAGCACTTTGGACACAAGGCCAACCGCCTCGTTCTCTCGGACGCCGGGGCGCAGGAACTCGTAGAGCTTTTCATAGGCAGCGTCGACCATCGAAGCAGCCTGGGTTAGCAACCCGATTTCTTCACCGGTCTTTATTGCCCGTGCGTTCAAGAAGATCTGCTGGCCATCAACAACGGTGATGCCAGCACGCTGGAGTGCAAACAAAATCGGAAGTTCTACAATGTCAATTCCCAGAGGCTCATTGAGTAGACCAAACTTTTCGAGTTCGCGCTTAATTTTGGCGGCAACATCATCGGCAATGCCGGCGTCGGGGTTGAATGCGCCTCGAAGAGTAGAGATACCGGCGCGGGCACCCGATTCGGCGCGGGGTTTTACCGCGCCGTGGTGAGGTGCATGCGGGTCCGCGTCAACTTCAGCTGTCGTGGTGGCGAGCCACGGGTTGTAAAGCTGGTGGTGTTTAGCGGCCGAACCAAAGTCCCACACGATTGGGTCAGAGTTTCGAGTGACCAGTGCAAAACGAATTGCCTTGTCAATCGCCCAGGTACCAATGTGGGTCGATGACATGTATCGAATATTTGCAAAATCAAACGCCAACAGTGCACCGACATCAGACTTTTCTAACTCAACCTTTAATTTGACAAGTCGATCAGCGCGAAGCTTGTCGAAATCGAGTCGCTGTTCCCAGTCAACCTGATTGGTTCCGAATGTTGCCGTTGTCATGATGTGCCTTTCGTTGAGATCTAGGTTCTGACTAGACCAGAATCATTCCGCCGTCTATGGCCATGGTTTGCCCTGTTACGTAATCTGAATCGCTGCTTGCGAGGAACAACGCGGTGGGAACGATATCTTCCGGCTGTGCCGCGCGGCCAACAAGAATCCCGGCCGCCATGGAATCAAAGCCGGAGTCTCCTTCGCCAATGTCTTCGAGATCCTTGTCGAGCTTTGTCCACAGTGGGGTCTGGACCACACCGGGGGAGAAGGCGTTCACGGTGATGTTGTGCTCGGCAAGTGCGCGCGCAGCGGCTTGAGTGATGGAAATGACGGCAGCCTTCGACGCGCTGTAGGGGGCAAAGCTTGAAAAGCCAGTGCGTCCAGCGATAGAGGCGGTGTTGACAACTTTTCCGCCGGTGCCTTGGCGGATGTATTGCTTGGCGGCCTCCTGGGTCCCAACAAACACCGCGAGAGCATTGACGTTCATAATCATGTTGAAGTTTTCTTCGGTCACATCGAGAAACTTCATTGGCTTATTGAAACCGGCGTTGTTGAAATAGCAATCCAGCTTTCCGAATTCCTTCACCGCACGTTCTATTCCTGCCGCGACCGAGGTTCGATTGGTTACATCGACATGTGCGGGAATTGCATTGCCGCCAGATTGTGTGATTGCATCGGCAGCCTTCCGGGCGTCTTCTAAATTCACATCTGCGATGACGAGGTTGGCACCTTCAGCGGTCAAGCCCTTAGAGATACCTAATCCAATACCCGAAGCTCCACCCGTGACAATCACAGTGCGACCAGCCATTCGCGATCCCATCATGTCCTCCTTGACATGTTGCCCCAGCCTGGAGCGATACAATGTGTTTAGTCTAGATGAACAACCAACATGTCGGCAACAAACTAAAATTCATGACATTGTCGTGACTGAGTGAACATTTCGAAGAATAAGTCGTGTGAATACTGGTCTACAGCCTGTAGACATAACTTTGAATGAAGAAATGCTCTCAAGCCGTCATGTCTGACCACTGTGAACACATTGGCAATCGTGTTGACTGACACTTCACCTCGTCGCGAAAGGATAATCTCTATGACATTCACCGTAAAAGGCGTACATCATTTCGGCATCACCGTTCGAGACATGAAAAGGTCATTCGAGTGGTATTCCACAATGTTTGGTCTGCAACCTGGCCCAGTGAATCACGGTGAGGGCAAAGCGCTCTCGGACGCCGTCCAGGTCGAGGGGACCGAGCTGTCGTTCTCGATGATTGACATTGGTGGTACGCGAATCGAATTCCTCGAGTACCACAACCCTCGCGGGAAAGACTTTGACCTCAAGAATGGTGACGTCGGAGCCACCCACATTTGCCTTCAAATTGACGACATGGATGTTGCCTACACAACACTTCTCGAGCGCGGTGCGGTTTTCAACGCTCCACCCGTAACGCTCACCGATGGGGATCTTGCTGGTTCACGATGGGCTTACTTGCGTGACCCCGACGGAATTCAACTCGAGATTTGGGCAAGCCCTGCATAACCGGGGGTAATCATCACTCACAGTGGCTCTTTGCCACCATCTGTCAACAGGTTGGGTAATTCTTCCTCGGGACTTTCTGGATGTCGGCATCCTGAATGGATGACTACTACATTCACTTCACATACAACAGATATTTCTGAACGCGGCGCCGCCACCGCCGAATACGCCATCGCGACGATCGCCGCGGCTGGCTTTGCTGGGTTGCTCGCCGTCGTCCTCAAGAGCAATCCCGTGCAGAACCTTTTGACCGACGTCATCAGCGGTGCTCTGTCGATCGTCACGTGACGAGCGTGGGCTCGTTACGACAGAAATCGCCATCGCAATCCCGGCTCTGCTCCTCGTTGTCGGGCTTGTCATCGGCGCAATTCGGTGGTCAATGGACGCCATCTCGGCGACATCCGTGGCAGCCGAGACGGCTAGAGCCATCGTTCGGGGTGAACCGGAGGAATTGAGCCTTGCCGCGTCAGAAAAAAGCGTGCCGTCAGCGGACTGGTCGGCTCGCCGCGAATCTCTCGAGGTCTGTGTTGACGCCCGGTTTCCGCCGCCACTGCCACTCATGGAACTCGTCACGGTGACGCAGTGCGCACCGCGCTAGATCGCGGTTCGGGCAGCGTGACGTCACTCGTGTTGTTTGGTGCGGTCGTGTTGTTGGGGTTAGGTGGGCTGGGAGGCGCTGCGGTGATTCTGCGGGTGACCGACGCAATTCGAACCGCCGAACTCGCCGCTTCCGCCGTCGCAACTCGCTCACTCGCCGGGGACACGACCCCGTGCGAGCCCGCCATCCAAGCAGAGGAATCCTGCGGTGTTACGGATGGGGTCGCGACGGTTCGAGTGTTAGTTGATGGCGTCAGTGCAACGGCCGTCGCCGGACCGGACCGCTAGCGATTGTCGGTTGTCGTGAGTCGCTGAGCGATGTAAATCGGCACAATCGCAATCAGAATCATGACGACGGCAACAACGGCGACGATTGGCGCCTGGTTCGGACGGAACATGTTGTCGAGGATGAAAATCGGCAGGGTCTGAACGCCACTACCGGCGGTAAATGTCGTGACAATGATTTCGTCGAACGACAGCGCGAACGACAGCAGCCCGCCGGCGAATAGCGCCGATCGAATCTGCGGGAACGTCACGAGCCGGAATGTTGTCCAGATGCCTGCGCCAAGGTCGCTTGACGCTTCTTCCAGGGAGGTTCCGACTCGGCGCAGACGAGCGAACACATTGTTGAACACCGTCACAACACAGAAGGTCGCGTGGGCGACGATGATCGTGAACCACCCCAGTTGGATGTCCAACATGGTGCGGAAAGCATTGTTCAAAGCGATACCCGTGACGATTCCAGGAAGTGCGATGGGGAGAACGACGAGGAGATTGACCGTCGACTTTCCGAAGAAGTCAAAGCGGTGAAGGGCGAATGACAACGCCGTTCCAAGCAGCAGTGCAATCACTGTCGACACGGCGGCGACGACGAGTGAGGTCGAAATCGCGGACAAAGCACCAGCGTTCGTGAATGCTTTGCCCCACCACTCGGTGGTGAACCCGGGGGGTGGCCAGGACAACGTCTTGCTGGTCGAAAACGAGTTGAGAACAACCACGAGAATCGGGACGTAGATGAACGCGAGAGTGGCCGCGGTGGCACCCCACAACAGGAACTTGGATGGAAGTGAAAGTCTCATGCGGGGCTCATAGGTTGTTGAGAGCGCCCGTGCGACGCACGACACCGAGATAGATGAAAATGATGCCCAACGGAATCAGGGACACCGCTGCCGCGAGTGGGAGGTTGTTCGCCACACCCACATTCGCGTACACCAGTGTTCCCAGCATTTGCGTTGCGCCACCGACGATTCGCACCGCGATGTAGTCGCCCAGTGTCAACGAGAAACTAAAAATACTTCCCGCGATAATTCCGGGAACAATGAGCGGGAACACGATGTGACGGAAGGTTCGTCCTGTTTTCGCTCCGAGGTCGCTCGACGCGTCCAACAGGGAATCGGGCACGCGCTCGAGCGCGGTGAAAATCGGAAGGATGACGAACGGAAGCCACAAATAGGCAAGCGTGAGCACGGAACCTTCAAACCCGTAGCCGGGCGATTCACCACCGATGGGCCCGAGCATCCAGTCGATGACACCATCCTGCGAGAGGAGGCTTCGCCAGGCATACGCCTTGACCAAGTAGGACGCCCACAAGGGCATGAGAATAGCGATGACGAGAGCTCGCTGCACACCGGGGCTGGCGACTTTTGCCATGAGAAACGCGATCGGGAGCGCGATGGCGATGTCGATGAGGGTGACGAGCACCGCTGCACCGACGGTTCGCAGCGTGACGGCGTGATAGAGCGCGTCCCCGAGAACCTTCGTGATGTTGGTGATGTTCCAGTCGACGATGATTTCGCCGGTAAAGGAATCGACGGTCCAGAACGCGGTGATGAGAAGGGCGACGAGGGCCGCGATGTAGACGAGCCCGAGCCAGAAGAGCGGCGCGGACAAGAGCAAGGCAAGGCGAACCTTTGCGTGACGATACAGAAAGACGGAGCCCCGCCGAGCCAGGGAGGCGCGCGTAGGCGACTCCCCGACTCGGTCGGGTGCAGACGAGGACACAGTGGTCATGTCTTACTCCTTGGGCTAATTAGCCCTTGATTTCCTGCCACGCCTGAGTCCAGGCGGGGTAGTCCATGCACATCACGTCGGTACGACCGTCGAGGCACTCGGCGACCGGGGTCGTCCAGTACCAGAGCTGCGCGGCGTATGCGGGGTCACCAGCGTGGAACGCCTCGCAGTCGGTGCGGAAGTCACACGCGGCGTCGCTCGAGGGAGCTTCACCGAAATAGCCAGTAGCCATCGCGTTGGTTTCCGGGTCAGCCATGTGCTCGAGCCAGAGGTAGGCACACGTGGGGGCCTCGGTCGCTGCCGAGATCATCCATGTGTCCGACCAACCGGTCGATCCTTCTTCGGGAAGAACGGATGCGATCGGTGCACCCTCGCCCTGGAGGACGTTGGTGATGACCTGCCACGTGGTTCCCACGACGGTGTCACCGGTCGTGAAGGACTGAGCCTGCGCGAGGTAGTCGCTCCAGTACTCGCCGACAACGCCACGCTGAACCTTGAGCAGTTCGATTGCCGCAGCGAACTGCGTCTCGTCGAGTGCGTAGGGGTTCGTGATTCCGAGGTCAGGCTGCGTCTTCATCAAGTACAGCGCTGCGTCAGCGATGTAAATGGGCGAGTCGTATGCCGTGATCTTGCCTGCGTGGGGGCTGTTCGCATCCCACACGACACTCCACGAGGTCGGAGCCTCGGGGAAAACCTCGGTGTTGTACTGAAGGAGGTTCGCGCCGTAACCGTGGGGAACACCGTAGGACTGTTCCTTGTAGGTGTTGTGCGACTGGTTCTTCAGGAACTCATAGATTCCCGCGTACGCGGGGATGAGATCGGTGTTGACGGGCTGAACATCGCCCGCGACCATCATGCGGAGTGAGGCGTCACCAGAGGCGGCGACTACGTCGTAGTCTCCGGTCTTCATGAGGCTGACTGCCTCGTCCGACGTTCCATAGGTCTTGGTCGTCACCATGCATCCGGTTTCAGTTTCGAAGCCAGATACCCAGTCGTATTCGGGGTAATTGGTGCCGTCTTCAACGTAGCCGGGCCACGCGAGGATCGAGACTGCACCTTCGGGTTCACCGAGTTCGGTGAGCGCGGTGGGGCCTTCAGCGGTTGAGCCGCCTGTGCCACAGCCGGCGAGGATCACGATCGAGGCGACCGCGAGTCCAGCAAACCCGGCACGCCGGGTCATGGGGTTGCGCATTTGTATCTCCTTTGTTGGTGGTAATGAGAGGTTAAGTCAATGGGGCCAGGAACCGGGGGTGGACGGCAACCGTGACTTTCGCCCCCAGTTTCGTATCGGTGGTGTTGAGGTCGTTCTGCCCGAGAACGGCCACGCGCTTTCCGGCCTCGAGGTCGACGATGATTCGAGTGGATGCTCCGAGGAAGATGGTTTCGGCCACGGTCCCGGTGAGACCGATGGTGCCGGCGGGCGCTTTCCCGCGGACGATTTCAAGGTGCTCGGGGCGGATCGAGCATGCACCCTTGTGGTTGAGGATGGCTTTTGCTTCGTCAGCCGTGAAAACCGCCGATGTGCCGACAAAATTGGCGACAAACGGGGTTAGCGGGCGGCGGTAAACGTCTTCCGCATTTCCGAGTTGGACGATTCCGCCCTCGTTGAACACGGCGATCCGATCCGAGAGCGTCAGGGCTTCCTCTTGATCGTGCGTGACAAAAATAAAAGTGATTCCGAGGCGGCGCTGGATTTCTTTGAGTTCGACCTGCATCTGTTCGCGCAACTTGAGGTCAAGCGCACCGAGCGGTTCGTCGAGGAGCAAGACCTTGGGTTCGACAACAAGTGCGCGGGCGAGGGCCACGCGTTGACGTTGCCCACCGGAAAGCTGCGTTGGTTTGCGGTCGCCGTAGCCCTCGAGGCGAACGAGCGCGAGTGCGTCCCGAGCTGCGGTGTTGCGTGCGTCGGTTTTCATTCCGCGAACGCGCAGGCCGTAGGCAACATTCTCGAGAACGCTCATGTGGGGAAAGAGTGCGTAGTCCTGGAAGACAGTGTTGACATCGCGGTCAAACGGCGCGTCTTTCGTGACATCTTTTCCAAACAGTTCAACGGTTCCCGAGGTCGGCGTCTCGAATCCGGCGATCATACGAAGGACAGTGGTCTTGCCGGAACCGGACGGTCCGAGCATCGAGAAGAACTCACCGGGAGCGATGTCGAGATTGACTCCGGTGACGGCATTGACCGAACCAAATGATTTGGTCAAACCAGTCAGGCGAATCGCCGGTTGGGTGCTCATACCGCTTCTCCTCACGCTTCTTTGCGCATGTTTCTCACTACCTTAGCGAAACAAAAGTATTCGTGGCACACGGGGCAGGATTTGACCCTTTTCGCCACGCCACGGGAATACTGCGGTCGCGTTTCGCATTGACAGTCTGTGTATAGTCGCTATTCGCAAACATGTTGCCCCTCGGTTGGGGATTCATCTCGGAGGCTCGGGGTACTCTCGCGGTAGGGCAGAAAAAGGAGAACTGTGGCTGACAAGCACACACTCGTCATCGTGGAATCACCCGCGAAGGCGAAGACCATCGCCAAATACCTTGGCGATGGCTACGAGGTTTTAGCCTCGGTCGGCCACGTTCGTGATCTCGTGCAGCCCAAGGAAGTGCCGGCGGACCTCAAGCCGACGCACGGTCGATTCGGTGTTGACATCGATAACGGATTTGCACCTTTATATATAGAGACGCCCAGAGCGAAGTCGACCATCACCGATCTCAGGAAAGCGCTGAAGAACGCCGACCAATTGCTTCTCGCAACCGATGAGGACCGTGAAGGTGAATCGATTGCCTGGCACCTGCTCGAAATCTTGAAACCGAAGGTTCCCGTCAAGCGAATGGTCTTCCACGAGATCACCAAAGACGCGATTACGGCGGCGGTTGAAAATCCGCGCGAAATCGACATGCCGCTCGTCGACGCGCAGGAAACGCGTCGAATTCTCGACCGACTTTTCGGGTACCAGTTGTCTCCCGTGCTCTGGAGCAAGGTCGGCCGCGGACTGAGTGCTGGCCGCGTCCAATCTCCGGCATTACGTCTGATTGTCGAACGCGAGCGCGAACGCCAAGCGTTTACTGCGGCCTCGTATTGGGATGTCGTTGCAACGGTCATGACCAAGCAGGGTGAATCGTTCGGGGTCAAAGTAACCAAGTTGGCCGATGCCAAACTCGCGACCGGTCGTGACTTCGACGACAACGGAAAACTGTCGACCACGGCAACGGTTCTCGACGAGGCGACGGCACGGCAGTTGGCGCAGGCCCTCGAGGTCTCTGCCCCGACGGTGTCCACCATCGAGGCCAAGCCCTACACGCGTCGCCCGGCAGCCCCATTCACGACGTCGACCCTGCAGCAAGAGGCGGGTCGCAAACTGCGCCTCGGTTCGAGGGACACGATGCGTATCGCCCAGAGCCTTTATCAAAACGGTCACATTACCTATATGCGAACCGACTCAATTTCGCTGTCGGCTCAGGCCGTTTCAGCGGCCCGTTCGCAGGCGGTTGCCCTGTACGGCCACGCGTCGATCCCCGCTCAGCCGCGCACCTACCAGTCCAAAGTCAAGAACGCTCAAGAAGCTCATGAAGCGATTCGACCGGCGGGGGACGTGTTCAAAACCCCCGACGAGATGCGCAAACAGCTGTCGGCGGACGAGTTCCGTTTATATGACCTGATTTGGAAGCGAACCGTCGCATCACAAATGGTCGACGCGACCGGTGAAACCGTTTCCGTCACGATGACCGCGCCGGTGGGCGCACTGGGCACCGCGACGATGTCCGCCGCGGGCACGACCATCACGATTCGCGGATTCCTCGCCGCCTACGAAGAGGGCCACGACATCGATCGCAACGACGACGAGTCGGACGACGAGTCGAAGATCCCGAACCTCACCGTCGGTGATGTTCTCACGGTCCCCGAGGTCACACCAAAACCGCACGAAACCTCGCCACCACCGCGATTCACCGAGGCAAGCCTCGTCAAGGCGCTCGAAGAACGGGGCATCGGTCGTCCGTCGACGTATGCCAACATCATCGGGGTGCTGTTCGAGCGCGGATACGTCACCAAACGCGGCACTGCACTGGTTCCCGGTTGGACGGCGTTCGCGGTGATCTCGTTGCTTGAGCGTTTCTACACCGACTTCGTCGAGTACGACTTCACCGCCGAACTCGAAAACGACCTCGACCGGATCTCGGTTGGGGAACTCAAGGGCACCGACTATCTGCAGCACTGGTACTTCGGCACGGGCGAGCACGCGGGTCTTGTCAACACGTGTGTCGATTGGAAGGCCACGATTGATGCCCGCGAAGCGAACTCGTTCCCACTTGGTGACGGCATTGTTGTTCGCAGCGGCAAATTCGGTCCGTATCTCGAGATTCAGACGGGTGAGGACGAAAAACGAAACGTGTCCGTGCCGGACGGCCTCGCACCGGACGAATTGACGCTCGAAAAGGCTCGTGAACTTCGGGACGCCCCCGAGCCCGGGTCACGCGCCATCGGCGTCAGTGCCGACGGCACCAACATGATCACCGCCCGTGTCGGCCGATTCGGCGGGTACATCCAGGAAAGTCCGATCGACCCCGAGATTCTCGAGGGTGACGAGCCGGTGTACACACTTCCCGAATACACCCCGCGCAAGGTCAAGGGCAAAGACCCGAAGCCGCGCACCGCGTCGCTGTTCTCGACGATGGACCCAACCGCGGTCGACCTCGAAACCTGCATTCGGTTGTTCGAACTCCCGCGCGGTGTCGGAACCGACCCGGAAACCGAGAAGCCCATCACTGCGCAGAACGGACCGTACGGCCCGTATTTGAAGAAGGGGACCGACTCGCGTTCTCTCGAGAACGAGCAAGCGATCTTCGATGTCACGCTCGAGCAAGCCCTCGAATTGTTCGCACAACCCAAATACGGGTCTCGTTCGGCGTCAAGTATCAAAGAACTCGAGCCCGATCCCGTCAGCGGCAAGCCCATCAAGGTCAAGAGTGGCAAGTTCGGTCCGTACGTCACCGACGGCGAGACGAACGCGACGATTCCGGTCGGTGAAGTGCCGGAAGAGGTCTCGCACGAACGTGCGGTCGAACTCATCGCGGATCGCCGCGCAAAGGGTCCCGCTCCGAAGAAGACTCCGATTCGACGCGTGACGAGAACCAAGAAATGACCGGTCTGTTCATCACGCTCGAAGGCGGTGACGGGACGGGAAAAAGTACGCAGTCGGCGCTCATCGGCGACTGGTACACCGAGCAGGGCCGCGAGGTTGTTTTCACGCGTGAACCGGGTGGTACCGACCTAGGAACCGAACTGCGCGAAATCGTGTTGCACTCGCGCGGACACATTGCACCGCGCGCCGAGGCGCTTCTGTATGCGGCTGATCGCGCTCACCACATTGCGACCGTCGTTCGACCGGCGCTCGAACGCGGGGCGGTTGTCATTCAAGATCGTTACCTCGATTCGTCGGTTGCCTATCAGGGAGCCGGCCGAGTGCTCGACCCCGACGAGGTTCGCGGCGTGAGCATGTGGGCGACCGAGGGGCTCGTGCCCGATGTCACCGTCGTGCTCGACCTCGACCCCGCGATTGGGCGAGACCGACTGGATGCGGCAAACAAGCAATTCGATCGGCTCGAAGCCGAGGCGCTGGAATTCCACACTCGAGTGCGCGATTCCTACCTAGCGATGGCCGCAACCGAACCCCAGCGATTTCTTGTCGTCGATGCGACCCTCGATCGCGACGCGATTCGAGATGCGATCATCGCGCGATTGAGCGAACTGTCGTGACCGCACTGTGGGATGATCTCGTCGGGCACGATGTCGTCATCGCACAGATGCGTTCAGCCGCAGCCCATCCCGACACGCTCGCTCAGTCGTGGCTGATCACCGGTCCCGCCGGTTCCGGGCGGTCACTGGTCGCCAGGGCTTTTGCGGCCGACCTGTTGGGGGCTGGCGAAGACGCCGAAGTGATTGACCGTCAGGTGCGCGGGCTCACCCACCCCGATCTGACGGTTCTCGCAACCGACCGCGTGTTGATTCCGATTGACGAGGTTCGTGACCTCGTCGAGACGTCGTACCGTTCGCCGGTCGCATCGTCGTGGCGAATCATCATCATCGAAGACTCCGACCGCATGGCTGAACGAACCTCGAACGTGCTGCTCAAGGCACTGGAGGAACCGGCCGCTCGGACCATCTGGATTCTGTGTGCACCGAGTGAAGCGGACGTGATCCCAACTATTCGTTCTCGCGTCCACAGCGTGCGCTTGGGGGTTCCGCCCATCGCGGACATTGCGGCGATGCTCGTTGCCCGTGACGGAGTCGACGTCGCCATTGCCGAACAGTCGGCTCGCCACGCCCAGAGCCACATCGGTATGGCCCGTCGCCTTGCGACGACACCCGAAGCGCGCGAACGTCGTGCTCGAAGCCTGTCGCTTGTTCTTGGAATTCGCGCAGTGTCGGAAGCCGTCAACGCGGCAGCCGAAATAGTCATGCTTGCGACCGATGACGCCAAGGCCTACACCGAGGCGCGCGACGAATCCGAACGATCCGAATTTCTGCAGTCGCTCGGACTCGCCCCCGGCGAGGCGGTGCCCATCGGTCTCCGGCCGCAAGTGAAAAATCTCGAAGAAAACCAAAAGCGCAGGGCAACTCGGTCGTTGCGCGACGGGGTTGACCGGGTTCTGACCGACCTCGAGTCGCTGTACCGGGACATTCTCGTCGTCGCACTCGGCGGCGAGGTGCCGCTGACCAACCCCGAGTTCGAAGACGGTATCGCGGCCTGGCTCACTCATCACGATGCGGCTCATGCCGTTCGAATCCTTGACGCGATCGATGTTGCGCGCGGACGAATCGAACGAAACGTCACTCCGTTGTTGTCGCTTGAGGCATTATTCGTTGAGGCGAGTGGGGTCGCGACTGCTTAATCGCGCTCGCGCCCCCGTGATAACCTAGTGCGGTTGCCGTAACGGCGATGCCTCGATAGCTCAGTGGTAGAGCACTTCACTCGTAATGAAGGGGTCGTGAGTTCAATCCTCACTCGAGGCTCAGATTATTCGTCCGGCGTGAACTTCAGCGCAATGGAATTCATGCAGTACCGAAGTCCCGTCGGCGTGCCGAATCCGTCAGGGAAGACGTGACCGAGGTGACCGTTGCACGAGGCACACCGAACCTCGGTTCGCGTCTGCCCCAGCGTGTTGTCCTCGATCAAGACGACCGCCTCGGGGTTGATGGTCTCGTAGAACGACGGCCAACCGCAGTGACTGTCGAACTTGGTGCCAGCAACGAACAGTTCGGCACCGCATCCGCCACACGTGTAGAAGCCGGCACGATTCTCTTCGAGGAGTTCGCCCGTCCACGGGCGTTCGGTGCCGGCTTCGCGCAACACGTGAAATTGTTCGGGTGTCAGAGCCTCGCGCCACTCGGCGTCGGTTCGCTCGGAGGGTTTTTCTGTCATGCTCACCATTAAACTCGGAAACATGGCAAACAGCGAGCGGGATCGAACCGCCGACTGGTTTCGCCGGTTCGCCAGCGCCGAGGGCGCAGAGTCACCGCGCTATCGCGACTGGGCTCTCGGAATCGCGAATGACGACCAATTGCTGGCCCTCGTTGCAAAACTCCCGCTGTCGAAAGGCCAACCCGTTCTGGTTCTGACGTGCGCTCGCGTTGCCGGTGTTCCACTTCGGCCGTTCGAGACCGCCCGCGATGACTTCATCGCGCTGTGGCCGGCCATTGCAAAACTCGCGAAGACGCGGGCGACGCAAACGAACGATCCGCGCCGGTGCACCCCTCTGCTTGTCGCCCTCGACCGAATCCGCGGACCCATCGCCCTGATCGAGGTGGGGGCGTCGGCCGGATTGACACTTTTTCCCGATCGCTACACATACAAATGGAATGCGCGGGGGCGCTCGGTGACCTCGCTTCCTGCAGACGGTCCGTCGACAGTGTCACTTGTTGCCGACATCGCGGGGTGGGGAGCCAACCCGCCGCGGCGACCGAACATCGTGCATCGCGAGGGGATTGACCTTAGTCCGCTTGACGTAACCAAACCGAGTCACCGCGACTGGCTCGAGGCACTCGTGTTGCCCGAGCAATCCGACCGTCTCGACATCGTGCGGGCGGCGGCGGACATCGTCGCGCAGTCTCCGCCGACCTTGACGGCCGGTGACGCGGTGGCGGAAATTCGTGCCGCGGTGGCGCGTGCCCGAAAGGCCGCACCGAAGGCGACAATCGTGGTGTCGTCGCCCGCGGTACTCGTGTATCTCGATCCCGCCGAGCGTGAGAAATTTGCGACGTATTGCGCGCGGGCGAAAGTGCGATGGATTTCGCTTGACGGTCGTCGGGTCATCTCCAGGATTGGGGACGCGGCGGATGAGTTGGGAATCGAGGGCGATTTCGTGTTGAGCCTGGACGGAACTCCCATCGCGTCGACCGACCCCCTTGGTCGACAGGTCACGGTGCATGGCGGGTCAGGGTTGTCTCCCGAGGATGTCGACTTCATCGAGTTTGAACGCGAGAACTGGGGACCCACTCGGTCGAAAGAATCGTTGGTGCGAAAAGTGTGGAACTTGCCACTCGTGCGCTATTACCAACGTCTATACGGGATAATGGAATCACCCGCCGCGAGGCGATATGACCCGATTTTGGTTCGAAGTTTTGCCGAGACGAGCAAACTTTAGACCGACAGACTGCAGACGGATGTGACGAGCGCGTGGCAAAAAAACCGCAGGACCGATTTGACGACACGAGTGCCTATGCTGGGCGCGCGGGCGCTCACCGGCAGCCCGTTTATCGTCGCCCGTGGTGGGTCACGACGCTGATTTCGGGTGGTGTCATCGCGGGGATCATTCTTGCCGCGCTGGTCGGAGTCGTCGTCCTCGATGCCAGGAACCTGCAGCAGATTGATATCTCGGCGTTTGGAATCACGACGACGCCGGCTCCAGAGATTCCTGACGTCGATCCGACACTGCTCAGTGAGGAAGAACTTAACCAACTCACTATCACCGTGCTCAACGGAACGACCTCAGCGACTCTCGATGAGGAGGTCGCGGCGATTCTCACGACGGAGGGCTGGACTAGCGTCTCTACTGCAGATGCGGCGGATGCCACCATCGAGATCAGTGTTGTTCTGTACGGCCCAGACGAAGACCTTCCGCTCGCGACGAGCGTTGCAGAGAGCCTCGGAATCGTGGTCGTGAAGCAATCCGATGCCTACCCCGGAGCGAAGGTTACTGTGCTCGTGGGCAAAGACCTTATTCGCTAACCGGACCCGATCGGGCATATTCGGATGAAAAAGATTCTGCTCATAGCCCTCGGCGTCGTGTTGGCAACGGCTCTCGCTGCCGTCGCGACAATTCAATTGCCCGGATTCATTTCCGGGCTAAATCTCAATCCGAGTGCGACACCGTCGGCAACTCCCGCGCCGGTTGAATACGCGCCACTCTCGGGAGTCCCCGTCACTGTCGGAACCCTTGACCACCCCGTGTTCATGGCAAAGATTGATAACAGCCCCGAGGCACGCCCGCAAGTGGGGCTCAACGACGCGGACATCGTTTTTGAGGAACTTGTCGAAGGGGGACTTTCCCGTTATCTCGCTATATGGCATTCGGCAATCCCCACCGATATCGGACCAGTTCGATCGATTCGACCGATGGACCCAGACATCGCATCGCCCTTCGGTGGGGTTATTACGTATTCGGGCGGTCAGCAGCGGTTTGTGCAGATGATGATTGACACCGGGTTGGAAAATGTGATTCACGGGCAATCGGGCACGGAGGCCTACATCTATCGCTCGGACACAAAGATCGCGCCGCACGACGTGATTGTTCGTGCGAAAGAGTTGATTGAGGCACGATCCGACCTGGCACCGCCTGCCCCAGCATTTGAATTCGCCGGTGACGGAGTCGTCCCGAGTGCCCTGGCAGAGGGAAAGACGGCCAGGCGACTGATCGCATCGTTCTCGGCCTACAATTCTCCGTCGTGGGAGTTCGACCCCCAATCGGGCATGTACGGCCGTCTCCAAGCAGGCGGACAAGCGGATGTTGACGAACACGGGGAGCAATTGACCGCTCGAAATGTCGTCGTGCAATTGGTCGACGAGTCGAGTGAATACGGAGATGTTCCTAAGGCCCTTGTGGTCGGTGAGGGCTCTGCCTGGATCTCGACCGGCGGCAAGACTGTCGAGGCCACGTGGACCAAAAAACTGCCTAATGCGATGACGGTATTCACTTTAGGGACTGGCGAAATTGTCACGCTGGCACCCGGCCGCACGTGGATCGAGCTGGTTCCGACGTCGAGCGGCTATTTCCAAGCAAAACGCCGCTAGTTTCTCCACAGTCAATTTGCACTCTCTTGTCGACAGTGCCAAACTTGGAGTTAGCACTCGCATACCGTGAGTGCCAATGATATGACCTACGTCCTGGAGGACAGACACGCATCATGGCGAAAATAATTGCATTCAACGAAGAGGCCCGTCGCGGCCTCGAGCGCGGCCTCAACATTTTGGCCGACGCAGTCAAGGTGACGCTTGGGCCCCGCGGGCGCAACGTCGTATTGGAAAAGAAGTGGGGCGCCCCCACCATCACGAACGACGGTGTTTCGATTGCGAAGGAAATCGAGCTCGAAGACCCGTTCGAAAAGATTGGCGCAGAACTCGTCAAAGAGGTCGCCAAAAAGACCGATGATGTCGCCGGAGACGGTACTACGACGTCGGTCGTTCTCGCACAGGCCATCGTTCGCGAAGGACTTCGCAACGTTGCCGCTGGCGCCGACCCCATCAGCCTCCGCCGCGGAATCGACAAGGCCGTTGCCGCGTTGACCGAGCAGCTTCTCAAGAATGCCAAGGATGTCGAGACGAAGGCTGAAATTGCCGCGACCGCATCCATTTCGGCTGCTGACACGGAAATCGGCGATCTCATCGCCGAAGCCATCGACCGTGTTGGTAAAGAAGGCGTGGTCACCGTCGAGGAGTCGAACGCGTTCGGCACCACGCTCGAGGTTACCGAGGGGATGCGTTTCGACAAGGGCTTCCTGTCGGCGTACTTCGTCACCGACCCGGAGCGCATGGAAACGGTGTTCGAAAACCCCTACATCCTGATCGTCAACTCCAAAATCTCGATGATCAAGGACCTTCTTCCCATAATCGAGCAGGTTGCTCAGTCGGGCAAGCAGCTTCTCATCATCGCGGAAGATGTTGACGGAGACGCTCTCGCGACTCTCGTCGTCAACAAGATTCGGGGCATCTTCAAGTCGGTCGCCGTCAAGGCTCCCGGCTTCGGCGACCGCCGCAAGGCCATGCTGCAGGACATCGCACTCCTCACGGGTGGACAGGTCATCAGCCAAGAGGTCGGGCTCACGCTCGACGGCGTCACGCTCGACTTGCTCGGTACCGCTCGCAAGGTCGTCATCACCAAGGACGAAACCACCATCATCGAAGGTGGTGGAACGTCCGAGGCCGTTGCCGGGCGAGTCAAGCAGATTCGTGCCGAGATTGAGAACACCGACTCTGACTACGACCGCGAGAAGCTCATGGAGCGACTCGCGAAGCTCGCCGGTGGCGTTGCTGTCATCAAGGCGGGTGCCGCGACCGAGGTCGAACTCAAGGAGCGCAAGCACCGCATCGAGGACGCCATTCGCAACGCGAAGGCTGCCGTGGAAGAGGGCATCGTCCCCGGTGGTGGTGTCGCACTCCTTCAGGCCGCGTCGGTACTCGACAAGCTCAAGTTGGACGGAGACGAGCAGACTGCCGTCAACATCATCCGCTTGGCGATCGAAGCACCCTTGCGTCAAATCGCACTCAACGCGGGTCACGAGCCCGGTGTTGTCGTCAACATGGTTCGCAGCCTTCCCATCGGCCAGGGCCTCAACGCCGCAACCGGTGAGTACGTTGACATGCTCGCCGCGGGAATCAGCGACCCGGTCAAGGTGACGCGTTCGGCTCTGCTCAACGCCGCCTCGATCGCGGGACTGTTCCTCACAACCGAAGCCGTCATCGCGGAGAAGCCCGAGGCGGCGCACGCCGCGCCCGCGGGTGACCCCAGCGGAGGCATGGGCTTCTAGCCCGAACAACTCGGACGGGGGTGGCGAAAGCCGCCCCCGTTCTTTTCATCAGCGACCGAGGATGCGAACGTTCGCCTGTTCTGTTTCCAGGTAGTGCGCTTGAATCTGTCGCAGCGCAGTACCGATGTCGCCCAGCGACTCGGTCACTCGCGTGCTGGCCGCCATCCACTCGTCGACGACACCCGCAAAGGCCAGGGCGGCTGGTCCGGACCAGGAACCGTCAAGCCCCCGAAGTTGGCCGGTCAGGCTTGCAATGTCGGTGTGAATCGATTCGATGGTGCGGGTGATGTGGGACGCGGCGCCATCGAGGGCGTGCGCGTCTACGTGGAAACTGGTCATGCCGCCAGTGTCGTTCAGGATTGTCGCGCTGTCAGGTCACCCGCATCAATCTGGGGACAACCCGTGCGGTTGTTGCCCCGTTGCTAAATGGCGCCTTCGTCGACGATCTCGTAGGCATAGCCCTGCTCGGTGAGGAACCGCTGGCGGTTTTGCGCAAAATCTTGCTCAACAGTGTCGCGGGCAACGACAGTGTAAAAAACCGCGCTGCGGCCGTCGCTTTTCGGACGCAAAATTCGGCCCAGGCGCTGCGCCTCCTCTTGGCGCGATCCAAACGACCCCGAGATCTGAATCGCCACGGACGCGTCGGGTAGATCAACCGAGAAATTCGCGACCTTCGAGACGAGTAACACGCGAATCTCGCCGGTGCGGAACTTGTCGTACAACACTTCGCGTTCGTCAACCGGAGTTGCGCCGGTGATGGTTGGCAACTCGAGCGTGTCGGACACGTCGTCAATCTGGTCGAGATACTGCGCGATGACGAGAATCTGGTCGTCGGGGTGCTGCGCGATCAGCCGAGAGATGATGGGACGCTTCGCCGGGCTCGTTGCCGCGATGCGGAATCGTTGACGTTCATTGGCGACCGCGTAATCCATTCGCTCGTCGGATTCGAGCAACACACGTACTTCAACACAGCGCGCCGGCGCGATGAATCCCTGAGCCTCGATCTCTTTCCACGGTGCGTCGAAACGCTTGGGGCCGATCAGGCTGAACACGTCGCCCTCCTTGCCGTCCTCGCGCACCAGAGTGGCGGTCAATCCGAGTCGGCGACGCGCTTGCAAATCCGCGGTTAGTTTGAACACCGGTGCAGGCAACAAGTGGACCTCGTCGTAAATGATTAGTCCCCAGTTGTTCGCGTCCAAGAGCGGTAGGTGTGCGAATTCACCGCGCCGCTTGGCGGTCAGGATGTGATAGGTCGCGATGGTGACCGCCTTGATTTCTTTCTTTTCACCGGAGTATTCGCCGATGTCTTCCGCGGTCAGCGTCGTGCGGGCAATGATTTCGTCCCGCCATTGTCGAGCCGACACCGAGTTGGTCACGAGGATTAGCGTCGAGGATTGACCCTCGACCATCGCACCGATCCCGACAACGGTTTTGCCCGCGCCACAGGGGAGAACGACGACACCCGCACCCGACTTGTCGAACAGGTCGATTGCCTCGCGCTGGTAACCGCGTAGTTGCCACGTCGTGTTGTCGAGGGCGACCGTCATCGGGGTTCCCTCGGTGAATCCGGCACGGTCCTCGGCGGGCCAGCCAATTCCGAGAAGTTCTTGTTTGACGATTCCGCGCGCCCAGTCATTGAGTCGAACGACGGTCTCGCTCGTCACCGCGCCGAGTAACGGCGTGAGCTTGGTCGTACGGACTACCTCGGCAAGGATTTGCGGAGACTGTGCTTCGAGGTACAAACCGTCGTCGTCGCGCTCGACCACGATTCGGCCGTAGCGCGAAACGGTGTCCGCGATGTCGGTCGCCACAACCTGCGGGACAGGGAACTTCGAATATGTCTCGAGTGTCGCGAGCATTTCGTCTGCGGTGTGCCCAGCCGCGCGCGCGTTCCACAGTCCAAGGCGCGTGATTCGGTAGGTGTGAATGTGTTCCGGTGCCCGTTCCAATTCGGCGAAGACCGCCAACGCGTGACGCGCGTCCGTTGCCTGATCATGACCAACCTCGAGCAGCACCGTTCGATCACTCTGAACAATGAGGGGACCGTTCACGCGTTACTCTCCGACTGCTAGAAGTTCGATGATGGCAGAAATAGGAAGTGTTCGTTCGACGTCGGCGACGGTGTCGAGCCCGCGGACGCGGCCGTTTGCCACGTGGCGAGGTTCGAGGGTGATTGTCTTGTTCCCCGTGCTTGTTTCGACAAGCAGAGTGACCTTGGTACGAGTCTTGCCCGCGGTGATGAGCGCCCGCTCGAGGTGGGTAGACCCAAGTCCCGTCGCGAATAGATTTTCCGCAAGTTCCAACAACGCGGTCGGGGCACTGGGTGCGGCAATGACGGGTTCCGTCGCGGGGGCAACAACGGTGTATCTATTTTCGACGAGTGCGGTTTCGACGCGCAAACGGGATGCGCCATACAAGACGGATAGGTCATCAACCTTGACGGGAGCGAGTCGCTGAAGGCGCGGGTCGGTCAAGAGCATCTCGCCCAGTTCGGGGTGCGAGGCCTTTGCGGCGGTATCCGTTCCCGTTCCGTTGAGGGTAATGAACCGACCGTTATTGGCGATGTCCGCAATGGTCGACGTGACCGCTGCCGATACCGGCGTGAGCGACAGTTCGGTCAGACGCGCGATGATGGATTCGACGGTCGTCCCCGCCGCAATCGCCCGCAGGATGAGCGCCGGGTCGAGCCGCCTCTTGGGTGCAAGCCCGCGAGTTTCCAGGCGCGAAATCTGGGCGAGGAACCGCGCGGTGTCCGTCGTAATCGGGCCCGTCGCGATGATGCTCAAATCATCCAACACGTAAACCGAGGTCTGCAGTTCGGGCAGTAAGGGCGCGAAGAAGGCGGCAACCGATTCGATGTCGGTAATCGCGATTCGACCAAGTTCGGTGGTGCCTCCCGCCGTCAATCCGAAAAGGCGCGACTCGACGGCGACCCGGCGCACGACGTCGGATTCGTGCGTGTTTCGTAATGGCAAAACCCACTCGAGGAACGGTTCGTCGAGGCGACCTTCGGAAGCGCAGGTTTCTCGAACGGATGGCCCAAGGTCAGCGACAATTGCGCCGAAAGCGGCGGACCACAACGCAACGAGGTCATCGGACAGCGCAATACCGCGCGTGGTCGCATATAGTCGGCGGTCGATGGTGCGGACGAGCCCGGCGGCTTCGGCGATACGTGCCAACGCGATCGCATCCTCTTCGGACACGACGAGCCCGGCGGCCAGGATTTTTTCCTCTGCTCGGAGCAAGCTTCCCGTTGCCCCCATGGTGAGGGGTTCGCCGGCGACCCACTCAACGAGGTCACGAAGGGCGACAACGCTGTGGAGAGCGATACTGGTGCCGTCGCCGACGGGTTCCGATTCGACCGGAGCCGGCTGATCGAGAAGTGCGGGGAGCAACGCGGCAACCTCGGGGTAGGGCGACGCGGATGCGTCGGCAAGCAGAATGTCCCGCGCGTGGCCGACAGATGTTCCCGATGTGAGGGCGACAAGTTCGGGTCGTGCAAGCGACCGAAGAGTCGACACAATCGATTCGGTCGATAGCAACACGTCAGCGAGGTCGTGCAGGTCGTGTTGTTTGCCCAATTGCCATCGCCGCGTCAAGACGAGGGTCTCGAGCTCGCGGTGTGACATCGCGCCCAGTCGCGTTGAAACGTCATGAGAAGAAGGCATCCGAATAGTTTATCGTGCCGACAGGTATCCTCGGTAAGAGTCAGGTTACAAGGAGAGACAATGCCAACCGGAAAAGTAAAGTTCTTCGATGAGGACAAGGGTTTTGGATTCATCCACGGCGATGACGGCGTCGAGGTCTTTTTGCACGCCTCCGCGATGCCGGCCGGCACGACGGCTCAGCCCGGTGCCCGGGTCGAGTACGGCACGGTCGACGGCAAGCGCGGACTCCAGGCGCACGGTGTCTTGATTCTGGAAGAACCTCAATCGGTTGTGCGGAGTCGTCGCCGACCCGCGGACGACATGGTTGTCATCGTCGAGGACGTTATCCGTCTGTTGGAATCAGCCAGTGCCGATTTGCGCCGGGGGCAGTACCCGGCAAACACTCACGCCCGCAAGATCGCGGCCGTCCTTCGAAAGGTTGCGGAAAACTTTGACGCCTAAAGCACTCGAGAAGGCGGCGCGTGCCGCACTCGAGACGATCACCCCGGCCGACACGATCGGGTCGATGCTCTCGTCTGAGGAATCGGAAGGGATCGCCAACGTGCGTTTCGACTCTAACCTTCCGGGTTATATCGGGTGGGATTGGGTCGCCTCACTCGCCGTTGACGGCAAATCGACGACGATTCTCGAGACCGAACTCCTCGCAGGGGACACTGCAATTCAATCCCCCGAATGGGTTCCGTGGGTGGACCGCCTTCGTGAGTACGAGGAATCAATCGCCGCGGGAATGGAAGAGGCCATCGTGGTCGTGCCCGATCACGAACTCGACGAGGATGACGAAATGTTGGACATCGACGATGAGGATGATGACGAGGACGATGATTTTGACGACGATGTCGATTCGGTAGATCTCGCGGACATCGTTGAATCACCGTTCGACGACACGGACGTGTTCGGCGGTGTCGACGATGCTGGCAGCGAAGACGGCGCTAATGAGGACGACTAAAGAGCGGCGATTGCCGCGTCGATGGCTCCGAGAAGGCGAGAGACATCGCTCGGTTCGACCGCGGTGAATGTCGCGATTCGAAGTTGATTGCGCCCGAGCTTGCGATACGGCTCGATATCGATAATCCCGTTCGCACGCAACATCGCGGAAACGCGGCTCGCATTGACGCTCTCGTCGAAGTCAATCGTTGCGACAACCTGCGAACGGTGTTCAGTGTTTGCGACGAACGGTGACGCGTTCGGGTGAGCCTCTGCCCACGCGTAAATGCGGTCTGACGAATCCTTCGTGCGCGAGTGTGCCCAGGCGAGTCCGCCGTTGTCATTGATCCACTGGATCTGCGCGTCCAACAGCAGCAGCGTCGCGATTGCGGGAGTGTTGAGCGTTTGGTCGAGGCGCGAATTATCCACCGCGATGCTGAGTGACAAGAATTCGGGGATGTAGCGATCCGACGCGGCGATTCGCCCGATTCGCTCGATGGCGGCGGGGGACATGAGAGCGAACCACACGCCGCCGTCACTCGCAAAGTTCTTTTGCGGTGCGAAGTAATACACATCGGTCTCGAGCGCATCGATATCGACACCGCCGGCGGCACTTGTTCCATCGACCAGGGTGAGCGACTCCGCCGGCCCCTGGCGACGTACCGCAGCCATGGCTCCGGTCGACGTTTCGTTGTGGGGGTAGGCGAACACGTCTGCTTCCTCGCCACCGGCGAATGCCGAGACGGTTCCCGGATCCCCCCGAACGACGGCCGGTGCGGCGAGCCACGGTGCGCTCGCGGCTGTCACGAATTTCTGCCCGAACTCTCCGAAGGATAGATGCGCGCTGCGCTTGTCGATGAGCGAAAACGCCGCCGCATCCCAAAAAGCGGTCGAGCCACCGTTGCCAAGGACGACTTCGTAGCCGTCGGGCAATCGGTAGAGGTCTGCAAGTCCCGCACGCACTCGTCCGACAATTTCACGCACGGGCTTCTGTCGGTGGGATGTCCCTAACAGGTGTGCGTTCGCGACAAGGTAGTCGACTTGTTCCGGCCGAATTTTGGACGGGCCGCATCCGAACCGGCCGTCAACGGGGACAAGCTCGGGTGGAAGGCGGAAGTCCGTCATAACCCAAGTCTAAACAATCCACATCGTTCACAATTCGATAGTTTTGCCACGCCGAGGGCTCGCTGTGCCCGTTCATAGGCTCGCTCGGTAAACTAAAAGTGTTCCGACCGCGCCACAGCGCACACAGAACAGCACCACACGGCCCGATTTCCCCGTCTGTGTGAGGCTAAACAAACTGAATGACGGGGAGGTGAAGCGCCTCGAGCTCAGGAGCAAACTCTTGGATAACGCTTTCTTTCGGATCGGCCACACCACAGCTCTCGCCATCGGTGACGTCGTTAGGTTCATCGCCCGCGTAATTCGCGGAATAACCCCAACCGCCCGCAGCGTGGGCCGCGCGATAGTGAGCGAAAACGCTCGCCGCGTCTCGGTCTTTGCGCTCATCTCTGCTCTCGTGGGAACCGTTGCACTGCCGGCCTATGCGTTCAGGCCCGAAACCATCAACGCTGCCAAGGCCACGCAAGATGTCGTTGTCACCAGCGAGACGGCGCTCGCCGTTGGTCAATCACAATTCCGTGCTGCGAGTTTTGCCGAAATCCAGAGCCTTGCCGCGGCAGGCATTATCTTCCCGGAGTACCACGGGCCGTCCGCCGAGGACTACCTCGAGAATCCGCCGTATCCCGACTTCAAACTCACGAAAGTGGTCGACGTTGCCAAGCAATACATCGGGGTTCCGTATCGCTACGGTGGTGCGTCCCCCGCTGGTTTCGATTGCTCGGGACTCGTCAAATTTGTTTATGCACAGTTCGGTGTCGAGCTTCCTCACAGTGCGAGTGCGCAAGCGGCGATGGGTCGACCGATTCGCCTCGCTGACGCCAAGCCTGGCGACCTCGTCATCATGGCGGGTCACGACGGAATCTATGCTGGCGACGGGAAGATCCTTGATGCCCCGACCGCGGGTGGATACGTGAGCATTCGCGACATTTGGACGCCCCATTTTTACATCGTGCGCGTGGGAATTAACTAGCGCGCCAATACCGCGTGACGGGATTGACTGGCGTAGTCTGAGCACGTGACCACCACAACTCGACTCGTTTGCGGCTTGACGGGTGCCCACAGAGCCTCCCCCCGAGGATTCGACTGGGAACACCCGATAAGTCCGAGCGTCGTTTCGCACCGACACGGTTGCGACAACGGAAGGCATCGTCTGTGAAGACGGTGCTTTTTTTGTGCCCGAATCGAGCAATGGTGGCAGAACCCCGAAAACCCACACCCCATGTGGGACCGAAAGGAACACCATGAGAACCCTGGTCCTCAACGCTGGTTATGAGCCACTCGCCGTGGTTTCGGATCGCCGAGCGATTGTGCTCGTCATGACCGGAAAAGCGAACATTCTCGCCCACGAACCAGATAACCCGGTGTTTGGGATCTCGGGCTTGTGGGATCGGCCCAGCGTCATCATCCTGAGCCGCTACGTCCGCGTGCCGATGGCGAGCGGCGTGCCGCTCACGAGGCGTGGCGTGCTGCGTCGAGACAACCATCGATGCGCCTACTGCGGCAAGGTCGCCAACACAATCGACCACGTTCAACCCAAATCACGCGGTGGATCTGACAGCTGGGAAAACCTCGTCGCCTGCTGTGTCCGCTGCAACAACGAGAAGGCTGATCGCACCCTGCGCGAACTCGGGTGGTCTCTGTCCAGTCAACCCAGGCAACCCCGTGGAACATCCTGGCTGGTGCGTGGAATCGACCGAGACGTGCCGGCCTGGAACGACTACCTCGCCGCCTAAAACCCAACCGTGGTTGAATTTACCTAACGCCGCTGTAGCTCAATGGAAGAGCAGTTCCGTCCTAAGGAAAGGGTTGGGGGTTCGAGTCCCTCCAGCGGCACCACTTAAAACCGTCGAATTGGTGACCGGTCGAGTATGACGAACAAGTCCACTGGACTTGTTCGCTCCAGCGGCACTCCTTAACAATTGCTCTGCGTGCCACGTTGAATAAGACGGGCGAGTCCGCAGGACTCTCCCGCTTAAGAAGCACTCCGATTACGTGTCTGAGGTGAGTCCTACCGTGGCGACATGCAGAAAAATACTCAGCAACGCGTATCCCGTGCGCGCGGTTTCTTAATGGTCGCGCTTGTTGTCCTACCCGGGCATCTGGTTGGAACCTCGGCGCACGCCGACCCTGCCGGCGCCCCCGGGGTTATCCCCGCCGTGCGTTACGACGGCAATGGTCCAGGCTCGGTGTCGTTGTCGTGGGACGCACCGCGCACACAGGGATCTTCCCCCGTCACCGATTACGCAATAGAGCATCGCGGCGTTGGCGGTTCGTGGACGGTCGTCGCCGATGGCGTCTCAATAGCCCGTTCGGCGACCATCACCGGGCTAGAAGCGGGCCGAGAGTATGACTTCCGAATCGCAGCCGTGAACCCGGCGGGCACCGGTCCCGCATCGTCATTGGGTATCGGTGAACGATTCATGTCGAGCGATATCGCCACGTGCGCGATGAACCCGGCCAATCAATACATCTGTTTTGAGGGTGAAGAACCGCGGGTGGCGGCTACCTCGTACGACGACCCCAACAAGATTCTCGCCCCCGTTCGTGTGAACGATGTGACCAAATACGTGGGTTACTCCCAGAGCTTCAGTCTCGATCTTCTGTGTTACCTGTCACGGTCCAAGGGTGTTATCTGCGTCTCCCGGTTCAATGAACAAGGGCAACAGGGTCTCGGATACACGGGCGCCCCGAGCGGGAAATTCCTCGTGGACGGCCTACCCGATGACATCGTCGATGTTTCGGTCGTCGGCAACACTGCCTGCGCGTTGTCTTCCGCGGGCGAGTTGTGGTGTTGGGGGCGTTGGAGCGCGGATCGTTACGGTCGACACCTCACGACTCCGACCCTTCAGTTCAGCGGCGTGACGGACATCGGTGGCCTCTGCGCGATTCAATCGAACCAAACCATCACCTGTCTTGCAACCAACACCCGAGGCACCGACGCCCCCGGCTATCGTTGGGTCTCTAACTCGGCGGCACCAACGGCACTCGAAGTCGATGGACAAAGCGACACCGCGTGTGCGATCACGATCTCGCGAACAGTGATTTGCTTTTCGGCTCTCAACTTCGCTTTTTCGACAATCGCGAACCTCAACGACGTGGTGGAATTCGACCTTCGAAAAGGTCACTGGTGCGCGTTGAACTCGGTTGGAGTGGTGACCTGCAGTGGTTCGAATGAATCAGGGCAGCTTGGTGACGGCACCTATGCCCCCGGTCCGACGACGGCGCGCATTCCAGAACCGGTTGCGCACCTTGCGGCAAGTGACGATGCGAGTGGCCCATCCCGCCGATCCTGCGCGATCGGTGTCTCGGCAACCGTCTATTGCTGGGGCTACCTCATTCAAGGTCGCGGTATCAGCACACTGCCTCGGGTTATGTCCGGTTTCGGCGCGTGGACCGCGCATGCGGCCGTAGCTCCATCGAAGGTTACGAGTCTGACCCAAACGGGACGGACTTCACGTTCCGTCACTGTTTCCTGGACCGCTCCGGCAGCCGGTGATTTTGCCATTGAGAGTTATGTGATTACGTGGCGAGTCGCGGGTGGCGAGTGGGCGACGGCAAACGTGTCGAGCCGCGCGACGTCGTGGCAAAGCCCCGACGTTCCCGCCAATTCGGTTGTCGAAATCCGGATCGCCGCGGTGAGTCACGCAGGGACAGGCCCCGTTTCCGCTGTGGTGGATGCCGTGACCGCGAGTCCACCACTTCGACCGGCTGCGCCAGTGGTCACAACGACAACGGCGAACACGGTGACGATCTCGTGGCGCCCCGCGTCATCCCCCTATGAGCCAGTGACGAGATACCGAATCCAGTGGTCGACCGATGGCGAAAACTGGCAGTCTCGGACCGAGGCGTCAACGCAGTCGACGGCGACAATCACCGGACTCTCAGCGGGATCAGCGATAAACATTCGTCTGGCGGCGGAAAATCTGTCGGGGGTGTCACCGTTCTCTGACACAATCACCGCGTTCACCACCGGATTGGTGTCTCACACGATTGCCGTTCAGGATTCAACAGGTCAGCCCGTCTATGGCGGACAGGTCACGTGGCGAAAACAAGACGGTTCGTTCGAGTCGGCCCTCGACTACGGCCTCACTGTTGAGGGTCGCGCGACCTTCCCATTCATTCCGGCGGGGCGAATCGACGTCTCGTTGCGCAATGTTCAATTGTTGGGGGGTGCAATCGCCGACTACAACGAGTCGACCATCATCGGGTTCTCGACTGATTCACTGATCACGTTGCCGCCTGAGCCTTCAGAATCACAGCACGTTGTTCAGGTTGTCCTCTCGAACGGTTTGCCCGTGGTCGGAGCAACGGTCAGTGCAACGGAACTATACGTGGTTGCGACGGTAGACGGCGCAACCTTCACGTCGCCCGCGTTGATTTCCGGCGGTGTCACCAACGAGTTTGGCGAGGTGTATCTCTCGGGCTACTCAACCGGTGATTCCATGGTTCACGTCGAATACAACGACGGCATCCTCATTCAACGGGTGAGTAAAAATCTTGGCGATCGTGACGTTGAGATTGTCATGGAAGACATGCCGTGGATTGAACCTCCCGTGGTCTCGCCTGAAGCGCGTGCTGGCGATCTGGTCACGGTGAATATTGCAACAACCGGGTTTACCGAGTTGGCAGCCGGGGTGTCTCGAGCAGCTAATCCCGTGACGGTGTCGATTCAACCTCCGAAGGGAGCGTCGCAGAAGTGTGTCGGCAAGCAGCTTTCGGCGACGGTCTCGGCGGACGGAACGGCGACGCTCAAGGTCTGTGCGAGCAAATCTGGTCGTTACGTGCTGCGCGGCCAAGGAGTCGTCTCGACCGGCGCTGTTTCACTGAACGTCAACGGAGCCGGGCCACTACCCGTCACTCTTGCTCGTGCGGTGTCACCGTCCCACAGGACCGTCACTGTCTCGTGGAGCGCGCCATCGTACGTCGGTGGATCGCCAGTGAAGAAGTACACCGTAACCCTTAGGCGCGGCAAGATAGCGATCACCAGGGTGGTCACGGGAACGTCCGTCAGGTTCGACAATCTGCCGGGCGCCACTACATGGACGGCAACCGTGACGGCTACGTCCAAGGCCGGCACGAGTGAACCCGTCATGATGTTGGTGCCGGTGTCCTAACGTGTCGAACCACTCCGATTGCTGTAAGTTCAGCCATCGGAGTGGTTCCCTGGTTTTTACAGGGTTCCCGATAGCGTAAAAGCGTGTTGGAGTCGGACGAGAGCGACTGGACAGGCGACATTTCCCGCGCGCTGTCTGCGTTCGATGACCCGTCAAACCTCGCCACCGGCAACGCAACGGCGACAATCACCAACGTCGCCGACACTGTGTGGGAAAAGTGGCGACGCGAACTGTCGAAACTTGGTGGAACGAACCCCCTTCTGCATTTCCCCAGCCACGTCGCAATCGAACTGAGCACGGGCCACCCCGGCGGTCTCGCCCGATTCTTTGCCGGCACTCCGACTCTGTTGCGAAACCTCGTTCGCGATGATGTTGCGCTTCACCGTGCCCGCCAAAGCGCGTTGCGCATCAACGACAAAGCGGTCGAACTCGCCGCCGCACGCGGAATCGACTCGGTGTTCCTTGCCGTCGGTCTCGTGTCCTGGATGAACGGCGACGAGCATTTCACGGCACCGATGCTGCTGCGTCCGATTTCGATGCACCGCAAAGGGGACGACCTCGAGGTTCAGTTGACGGGTGCGTTGCACCTCAACCCCGCTTTCGCTCGCGAACTCGCTTATCAATTCGGCATCGCCCTTGATGAGCGGACTTTCGTCGCGCTGACCAATGACAATGGGTCGTTCCGACCTAACGGTGCGCTCGATCGGTTGCACGGTCTCATTGCCCACATTGACGGCGCAATGGTTGTCCCCACACTCGCGATTGCCAATTTGAGTGACGTTGCGTCGAACATGGTGAGTGCCGCTCGCGTTCTCGACCACCCGCTGCTCGATACGATCGGCGGGAACCCGAACGCGATGGGCATCTTTGCCGAGAGTCACGCAGCGGTAGACCCGGGGAATTCGGACACGCGAAGCCTCGATACCGACAGCCTGTTGCTCGATGCGGATGCCGAACAGGAGCGAATCATCGCCCACATTGTTGCCGGTAACTCGATTGTCGTCGGTACTCCGTCAGGATCGGGCGCTACGCAAACCATCGTCAATGCTGTGAGCGAACTCATTCGTTCGGGCAAGCGAGTCCTCGTCGCGGGTCCTCGTCGAGCACGACTAGACGACATACGCCGCAGCCTTGGAAATCTGGGGCTCGACGGGCTGGGTGCGTCGCCCTCTACCATCAAGGCTGACCTCATCCGTTCGATCAGCCGAATTGAAAAAACACCCGTTCCCAAAACGATGGATGTTGATACGGCGCTCCTAAGAATGCGAAGCGTCATCGGAGATTACCGGACGGCGCTCAACCAACCCGACCCGCGTTTCCGTGTCAGCGTTCTCGATGCGATTCGGGAACTTGCGCGTTTGGCCAATACGACCGAAGCAACCAACGAAGTGTCGCTTGATGTCGATTCGGTCATCGCCCTGACTTCCACGATGGACGAGGTCGTGAGTACGCTCCTCGCGGCCGCTGATCTCGGCCAGTTCCAATCCGCACGCGCAGCCTCGCCCTGGGCGACAGCGCATTTCGATAATGCCGAACAGGCCTCCTCGGCATTACACGCGGCCACTCGCCTCGCCACAACCGGCCTGTCAACGCTCGAAAGCATGGCGGTGGAAATTCTCGAGCCGACGCCGGTGGGAGCGGGATCCTCGTTAGATGACCTTAGGTATCGACTGGACACCCTGAACGGTGTGAGCGCAACGTTGGACAGATTCACGCCCGAACTTTTCGACAGGTCTATCGACGACTTCGTCGCGGCTTACACACCCACGACGCGCGATGACGCCATTCCCGGAGCCCAGAGACGCCGGCTCAAGAAACTCGCGAAAGAGTTCGTTCGCCCCGGTGCACACGTTCCCGACATGCTCGATGCGCTCACGGTTGCGGGCGGCGCCCGAATGCAGTGGAACACACTGGTCAACGCGGCCTACCGGCCCTCAGTACCGGCCGGTTTTGTTGGTCTGGGAAAACAACTTGACCAGGTTCTGTCTGACGTCGCGTTGCTCAACGGACCGCTCGCTCGTCGGCTAGACATCGAACCTCGTTCCGCCGTATCCGAGTTGGTCGCGGCGCTGGCCGCCGACAGCACGAGCATCGACACGGTTCACGAGCGCAGTGCGATTGTGGATTCCATGCGCGAACGCGGGCTCGAAGGGCTGCTCCACGTCTTTGCCGGGCGAATTGTTACGCGCGACATCATCACCGCCGAACTTCAACTTGCGTGGTGGCGCGGAGTCCTCGAAGCGATCATCGCGGATCGGGGACAGTTGCTCGGCGCAGATACGACGATTCTGGATCGCCTTGAGAACGATTACCGACTCGTCGACGAGGCCCACATCACGGGTAACGCCCAGAAACTAGCGTTTTCGCTCGCGGAAGCCTGGCGAATCGCGATCACAGACCTTCCCGACGAGACCGCTGCGATCAAGACGGCCCTGACCGTGGGTCCCACGTCCGTCAGCAACCTCGTGGCGGTTGCACCGACGTTGACCGATATTTTGGCGCCGGTGTGGTGCATCTCGCCCTACGAAATTGGAACGCTCGCGCCGAACCAACGATTCGATGTCGTGATTCTTGTCGATGCCGGGGCGATGTCTGTCGCCGAGGTTGCCCCTACGATTTCCCGTGGTAATCAGATTGTCACATTCGGTGACCCCGTCACCGATCGCCCGACCTCGTTTACCGTAACGCCGAACGACTCGGTTGAGGCTGGACTGGGGTCACGCTCGGTGCTGGCCGAACTTGCGCAAATTCTTCCGACCCACGCAATGACGATGTCCTACCGCCCTCTTGGGACCGGACTCGCTGCACAGATTTCTCATCAGCTTTATTCGGGAGGCTTACGCGCGTGGCCACTCGCGTCCGCGTCACTCGGCGAAAGCGGATTGTCGTCTATCACTGTCGAGGGCAAAGGTCCACTCGACGAAAAGTCGGGCCGTATTGAAGCGACCGCCACCGAACTCGATGCCATTGTTGCGAACGTCGTCGAGCATGCGACGCTTCACCCCGAGCACTCACTCATGGTCATCAGCGCGTCATCCATCACCGTGGCACGTGTGCAGGAAGCGATTCACAGCGCGTTGCCAGCGAACCGGACATTGCAGGATTTCTTCACCCGTCACGCGGATTCGCCATTCGTCGTGCTCAGTTTGCAACAAGCGTCGGCGGTGACGCGCGACCGAGTGATTTTTGCCCTTGGTTTTGGTCGCAGCCCCCACGGCCGCGTCCTCAGTGACCTCGGTTCGCTGTCGACGGAGGATGGCGCGCGCCTCATCGCGGTCGCGATGACTCGTGCCACGCGCCACCTCACCGTGATTTCGGCGTTGAGCACCGCGGAACTCCGCGATGAGCGCATGTCAAAGGGCGTCAATGCTCTCGGCCGGTTCGTCGACGAAACTCTCGCGTTTGTTCCGCACCAGAGCGAACAGCACCCGCTGATGCGCGACCTCGGAACGCGCCTCAGTGCTCGTGGCATGACGCTTCTCACCGACGTACCGGGGATTCCGCTCGCAGCGCGCATGGGCGACAATTGTGTCGCGATTGACATTGACGACAACATCATGCCGATGACACTTCGCGAAGGACTGCGAATCCGGCCGAAGATGCTGGCTCGCTGCGGTTGGCGATATGCCCGAATACACGAGCTCCAGTTGTTCCTCAGCCCGGACCTCGTCGCCGACCAGATCGAGAGAATTCTGCGTGACGGACAAGAAGCCTCCTAAGCGCCGAGTTGTTCGCCCGGCCCCACCCGGGACTGACCCGACGCCCGCGCCAGAATCCGAACGTCACTCAGAGACCGACAACGACGAACGGCTCAAGGCGGAAAAGCCACCTCACTACTGAGTGAACGAGATTTCGGTTTCGGTGAGAATCGCGTCAACCGGGGCATCGTGTTCGTCCGTCGGGACTTCGGCAACGTAATCGGAATCGAACACCACAGCAATCAGTAGCGGCTTTCCCTCGACGGACGCCAGAAAACGGTCGTAGAAGCCCTTGCCCCACCCGAGTCTGTTCCCGTCGCGGTCGACGGCGGCGGCGGGGATCAGCACCGCATCAAGATCGGTAGGCGACGAGTTCGAGCCCGTCGACGGAATCGGCATCCCCATCGAATCGTTCGTCGTCGACCAGATTGTGTCGGGGCCGAGTTCCATCCAATCCAGCCGCCCGTCGGCCACCGACACGGGAACAATCACGGAAACGCCAGCTAGGACCAACGTGTTGAGGCCGCGCGCGATGGGCGGTTCGGTGGGGGTTGGAATGAACGCGGCGAGTCGGCGCCACCCGTATTGGTCTGCCAAATAGCCGAGAAACTGTTCGAAATCGTCCGATGCCGACGTTATTTGTTCTGTCGAGCGGGCAGCACGTGTCAATCGAACAAACGCGCGCAATTCCGCCTTGTCGTCACGGGTGGTCATGTGCCCATCATAAAGAGGACGCGCAACGGTATCCTTAACCAATGTCATCTCACATCACCAAGGCGGTCATTCCCGCCGCCGGTCTGGGTACTCGATTCCTTCCCGCCACCAAGGCGATGCCGAAAGAAATGCTTCCGGTCGTCGACAAGCCTGCTATTCAGTACGTTGTCGAAGAAGCCGTGCGAAACGGACTCACCGACGTTCTCATGATCACGGGTCGAAATAAGAACGCACTCGAGAACCACTTTGACAATGCTCCCGAGCTAGAAAGCGCTCTTCGTCAAAAGGGGGACTCGTCGCGACTCGCGTCAGTCGAACAATCCACTGCTCTCGCCGATATGCACTACGTCCGTCAGGGTGAACCGCGCGGACTCGGGCATGCGGTGCTTCGCTCGAAAATGCACGTTGGCAACGAATCGTTTGCGGTTCTGCTCGGGGATGACCTCATCGACGAACGCGACAACATACTCGGACCGATGGTCGCCGCTCACGACGCGCACCACGCCTCGGTTGTTGCCCTTATGGAGGTGCCGCCCGACATGACCGACCACTACGGCATCGCGACGATTGAGGAAATCGGTGAGGGTGATGTCGTTCGCATTGTTGACCTCGTCGAAAAGCCGGACCCGAAGGACGCGCCGTCAAACCTCGCCGTAATCGGCAGGTATGTCCTGCGTCCCGAGATTTACGGCATCCTCGAGAACACCGAACCGGGCAAAGGGAACGAAATACAACTGACGGACGCACTGCGCCACATGGCAACGAACAACATTGCCGGGGGAGTGTTGGGCATTGTTTTTCGCGGTCGCCGATACGACACGGGTGACAAACTCGACTACATCAAGGCCATCGTTCGACTCGCGTTGCAGCGCCCCGACCTCGGGCCGGCACTCGAGAAGTGGCTCGATGACGAAGCGCACCGCCGTCCGTGATTTTCGTCCCGTCTCTCAACCACGGGGGCGTCGACGTCCGTTCGATTCGCGCCCGTGATGCGCGGCCGTTGCGAACGCTACTCAAGGACAATCGATCATGGCTTGAGAAGTGGGAAGCGACAATCCCCGGTTATCCGGAGTTGCCTCCGGTCGGTGACATCATCCGTTCACTGCTCAGGCTTGCCAGGCAGAACCAGGCGGCACCGTTCATCATCGAGCACGACGGTGAGGTCGTCGGCCAGATTACGGTCAGTGGATTATCGTTCGGGTCGCTCTCGTCTGGTTCAATCGGGTACTGGATTTCAGAGGACCGTGCGGGACGGGGAATCACTCCGACCGCCGTTGCGCTCGTCATAGATTGGTGTTTCACGGGACTCGGAATCCACCGCATCGAAATCTGTATTCGACCCGAGAATGTTTCGTCGCTTCGGATTGTGCGAAAACTGGGAATGCGCTACGAGGGGCTTCGGCGTCGCTACATCCACATCGGTGGCGATTGGCGTGATCACTTCTGTTTCGCGGTCACCATCGACGAGGCACCGGGTGGTCTGCTCGCGCGATTGACGCGAGGAACCGCGAACGAGAGCCTCGCGGATATTCCTGAGGTCGATGTCGTCGCGGCTCGGACGCCGATTCTCTGAAAAACACACTGCGCGCGCCTGGGAGTTGAATCCCTCATCGCGATTTAGCGTAGACAACGTGGACAGTGGCCTTGGACCGACCCTGACGTTGATCGTCGGGGCACTCCTGTGGCTCGTCTATTTGGCCCCGAGCCTGCGCGACCGGCACGAATCGCGCACGATTGAGCGCAACGCGCGGCGCATCAGCGCGACCACCCAGGACCTGGGCATTCGTTCGCGAACTCCGATGAACGAGATGTCAACGCGGGAACTCGTTGAGCACCGACGTGAATTGGAACGACTTGCGCGTTCCACAGATCGTCAGGGGGAACGCGCACGGCGTCAGGCCGTGTTTGAGGCCTCACCCACGATGGCCGCGCGTCACCGCACGATCAAACTGTGGTTGACGCTCGTGATTGTGGTGTCGATGGCCGGTGCGGGATTCGCGTTTTATCTCGTAGCCTGGTCCTACCTGGCCCTCTCTGCGGGTTTCGGACTTCTTGCGCTGATTGGTTTGGTCGCAGTGAACACCGCGGGCGTGCCGGCGGCTAAACCGGTCGCGACCCGCACGCGTGCCGCTACCCCTGTTGCCGTCGACGAAACGTGGACCCCAATCCGCACCCCACCCGTTCATCGTTCGATTCCGGACGGTGCGGGACTTATCGTCACCGAGGAACACGCGAAAGCCATCGCCGCCGGCGAGCGCGCTGCACGCATCCGCGAACAAGCCGCTCGTGCATCGCAACCCGGAGTCGCCGCCGACCCCCGCTTCGCCGAGCCCGCGATCGAGAGTGAGGTCGAGGCTACGGGCACGTTCGATATCAGTGCTGCACTGCGCGCTCGTCGCGCGAACTAGGTTTTTGCGCCAATAACCGCGGTGCTATTCTGAAACACCTGGGGCTATGGCGCAGTTGGTAGCGCGTCTCGTTCGCAATGAGAAGGTCAGGGGTTCGAATCCCCTTAGCTCCACCCAGTGGCATTTATGCTCTTTGCAACAACCCACCGAGATTTTTTGGGTGAGTAAGATCTCCGTGGTGAACAGAGAGATGCTATTATTTGGGTGCACGGTGCACTAGCGGCGTGAAGTAGACCCAGCAGTCAACCGGACGGTTGATGGGCTGGGTTCGCGCTTTAAGCAGAAAATTCCTCGACCTTTTCGATGAAGCCGGTCACGGACTTGCGCCACGCACCGCCTCGGTTCCAGCACCAGCCGATGGCGTCGCTGATCCATAGGGGTGGCTCATCGTGGGGATTCGCATGAGTATATAAAAACTGCTCGGTGAAACCCGCAAGATGACGAGCGATCTGCTGACGCTCTCGTCTGCGCAGTGATTCGTCATCCTCGATAACCAGACGGGAAATTGATGAATCGACCGCGTCGTCGAGCAATTTCGAGATGCACTGTTCGCGGGATTGTCGGGGCGCAGGACCGTTACAGACATAAAGCACGCATGCGAATTCGATTCCGTGAAGTAGTCGCACGAACGATTGGCGTTGCGCGTTTGATTCCGAGTTGAAATGGACTCTGTGCTGGCCAGGCCGAACAGCCGCCCGCAGTACCCGCGCGATGTGCGTCACTTTCTCGGGTCGGACAGAGGTCGCAATCAACACGTAACTCGATGCCATGCACTCATCGACGTAGACAACCGAACGACGAGGGAATCTACTCATCACATCATCATTCCAATCAACGGAGAGTTGCGTGAAGCGCTTCTGTTGAGCAGTTGATAACGCTGGACGACCTAAAACTTCGTGCGAATGGCCCAGAGGTCGGGAAATACAGAGTGAAAAAGCGTTGACTGCAGGTAGCCGACTCCGCTTGAGCCGCCGGTGCCCGGCTTGTTGCCGATCGTGCGCTCCACCATTTTGACGTGCCGGTATCGCCATTCCTGCATGCCCTCGTCAATGTCGACGAGCGATTCGCAGACCAGACCGGCCTCGGGGTCATCACGGTGGACGGCAAGCAGCAAATCCTGCACACGGTCGTCGCCCGCATAGGGCGTGCTGACGTCACGATCAAGCACCTCGGCGGGCACAGCGTGCTGCCGGGCGACAAGGTAGCGAAGTGTCGAATCCCACACGGAACGGCGGGCCATCGCGTTCTCGACGCTTTGACGGGCAGGGGAGCCGGCGATGAGATGTTCGCTCATTCCCATGCCGGTGCCGGACGCAGCTTTCGCCCCCGCGTGGTCACGGCGGCCAAGCACGGCTTCGAGTTCGCGGAACTGCGCGGACTGAAAACCTGACCCGGAAGACAATCGGTCGCGAAATGAATTGAACTGCAGCGGCGTCATTGTTTCAAGGATGTCGAGCTGGCTCACGCACGTTTTCAGGATGGTCCGGATGCGACCAAGCGTCGCGAGTGACGCGAAGGTCTCGCCGGCTTCGAGGGAGCGCTGTGCGGCGGTGAATTCGTGCAGAATCTGTTTGAACCAGAGTTCGTAGACCTGGTGAATTGCGATGAACAGCGGTTCGTCATGTTCGTCGGACTGCGGTTGATTGAGCGACAGCAACTCGTCGATCTTGAGGTACTGGGTGTACGTGAGGGCTTGAGAGCTCATGTGACGCGGTTCCCTTCGTTCGTGACACTTCGGTAGTCGCCACTTGCGACCAAATCGCGAGTTCGTGCCAACCCGTCCCACACCTCGACGAACGAGGTGGGAAGCGGCGCCATCGCCATTCGAATACCGTCGGGCATCCGGAAGTCAGGGATTACCTTCGACACCGTGCGCATCGCGAGTGCAATTTGTTTCGCGTCCGGGTGGTGAACGGTGATGTGCCCGCCACGGTGGAGTGCCTCGCGAGGGGTGCCCAAACGGAACCCGAGCGGAACCAGCCATTCGTCAACGAGGCGAATCATCATTTCCGTGCCGAGTTCCGCCTTGCGGGCGATGGCCGAGATGCCGGCCTCGCCAATCATGTCGAACGCGATCTGCACCGAGCGCAATCCCATGATCGACGGTGAGGCGATCTGGAAACGGCGAATGGTATCGGTCGGTTTGAAGATTGGCCCCATCGCGAATTGGTCGTCTTGAGCGAACCACCCCTGAATCGGGGGCTGAAGGACGGCCTGCAATCCCTTTCGCACGAACAGCCACGCGGGGGCACCGGGACCGCTGTTTCCATATTTATAGGTACACCCAACCGCAAGGTCGACCCCGTTAGCGTCGAAGTCGAGTTCGATAGACCCGATTGCGTGCGCGCAATCCCACACGACGAAGATGCCGCGCGACCGCGCGAGATCGTTGATGGCTTTGATGTCGGAACGAGCACCACTGCGATACTGCACCGCTTGAAGTGTGATCACGGCGACGTCGTCGGTGAGGAACGGCTCGAGTGCGTCTGCGGTGATTCGTTCGTCGAGGGTGTCGATGGGGGCTGCTCCCGGCCCGCCCGACCCGTCGTTATCGAGCGTGACGAGTTTCATCCCGTTTGCCTCGGCAAGCCCCTGCACGATGTATCGATCGGTGGGGAAATTCGCGGAGTCGATGATTATCGTCTTCCGGCCCGAATTGGCGCGAATCGCGGCACCGACGATCTGGTAAAGATTGACGCTCGTCGTGTCACACACAAGTGTTTGGCCGGGTCCGGTTCCCAGAGCGGTTGCGGCGAGCACGTCGCCGACGGTTCCGGCCTCGTCAACCCAGTGCGACCAACCATCGACAGCCTCGGCACCCCACTCATCGTTCATGAACTCGCCGACGGCAGACACCGTGCCGAACGGAAGGCGACCGAGAGAGTTCCCGTCGAGGTAACAGACGTCCTCGTCATCGATGTAGAACTGGTCTCGAAAATGCGCGAGGGAATCGGCTGCGTCGAGCGCTTCGGCGGTAGATCGCACAGTTGCGTCGCCGGGAAGGACTGGTTCGGACATGTGTACCTCTTTCGCGGGAACCTCACGTCACACTAGCCGTATCCCGCCCGCTCTCGCTAGCGACCGCTGGATATACTTGCCAAATGTCCTCTCAGCGCATCGTCGTCGCGGGAATCGGCTATGTCGGTCTCTCTCTCGCTGTGCTGTTGGCGCAGAAGAATGAGGTCGTCGCAATTGACCTCGACGAGTCAAAAGTCGACAAGGTCAACAATCGCATGTCTCCGATCGAGGACGTCGAGATTTCGGCGTTTTTTGCCGACAAGGAATTGAACCTCACGGCGACGACCGACTCGATTCCCGCAATCGCTGCGGCCGACATCGTCATCGTCGCGACGCCCACGAATTATGACCAGACGGCGGACACATTCGATACGTCGAGCGTGGAGTCCGTGATTGGGCTAGTCGTCGAACACAAACCGTCGGCGCTCATCGTTGTCAAGTCCACGGTGCCCGTCGGGTTTACCAAGCGCGTTCGCACGGCGTTCAATTCGGACAACATCGTGTTTTCACCCGAGTTCCTTCGTGAAGGCAGGGCGCTGTACGACAACCTGCACCCGTCGCGCATCATCGTCGGAGACACGACGGCCCGGGGGCAAGAGTTCGCCGATTTGCTCGCCGCCGCGTCCCTCGATTCAAACCCGCCGATTCTGCTCACCGAGTCGACCGAAGCCGAGGCAATCAAGTTGTTCTCCAACGCTTATCTCGCGCTTCGCGTCGCGTATTTCAATGAACTCGACACGTTTGCTGCCGTTCGCGGTCTTGATGCTCGCGCGGTGATTGTTGGCGTCAGCCTGGACCCGCGAATCGGTGACGGATACAACAACCCGTCGTTCGGTTACGGAGGCTATTGCTTGCCGAAAGACACCAAACAACTACTTGCCAATTACCGTGACGTCCCGCAGAGCACCATTCGCGCCGCGGTCGAGGCAAACGAGCAACGGAAAGACTTCATCGCCTCGGACATCCTTACTCTCAAACCCACGACGGTAGGCGTGTATCGCCTCATCATGAAGGCGGGCAGTGACAACTTCCGCGAATCAAGCATCATCGGAATCATCGAGCGTCTTCGCGCGAACGGCACCGCTGTGATTGTGTTCGAACCGAACCTGGACGACGAATCTTTTGCCGATGTCGAACTCGTCAACGACTTCGACGACTTTGTGTCGCGTTCCGATGTTATTGTCGCCAACCGCGTGACGCCGGAATTGTCGGGAGTTGGCAGCAAGGTCTACACCCGCGACCTCTTCGGCAATAACTAGCGCTGGCGCCTTCGGATCAACCGTTCGCGCAGTAGCTCGATGGGGAACGGTAGCGAGGTCACAATGATGACCACCACTATCGCGGTGTCGATGTGGTCTGCGACGAGCGGCACTTCGCCCAGCAGGTAGCCGATTCCGACAAGTCCTGTCACCCAAATCGTGGCACCGACGATGTTGTAAATCAGGAACGTGCGCCGGTCCATCTTGGAGATTCCGGCCAGCATGGGCACGAGTGCCCGGACGATAGGAACAAATCGAGCGAGAATGATTGCGCGCGGTCCGTATTTGTCGAAATACTCGTGGGCTTTGGCAACGAACGTGGGGTTGAAGATCCACGTCTGTCGTCGCTCGAATAGCACGGGCCCGACCGCGTGTCCTGTTGCAAAGCCAATTTGACTGCCGGCAAAGGCGCTCGCGATGACTAGAGGAATCGCTAGCCAGACCGGGAAGTTGGTAGTGGCCGCAAGAGTAATGCCGAGCACGAACAACAGGCTGTCGCCGGGGAGGAACGAGGTCAGAATGAACGCCGTCTCAATGAAGATGATGAACGCAACGGCATAGGGTGCAAATTGGCCGAACTGGTCGATGATTGCGTTGGCGTCAAGCCAGGGCAGGTCGCTTGACTCGAGCGCGAGCCACGTCATAGTGGTGAGTGAGTTCATCGTTCACCGCCTCCCATGACTTTCCGAGCACCCTACGGCGTCCCGCTTCGCCCATTCGAGCGCGGAGTTCTGCGTCGTCGATCAAGTGTTTCACGGCCACGCGAGGGCTCTCGGCGACGTCCACATTGAATAGAATTCCATCCACCCCAGAGTCGATGAGGTGGATCGGGCCGCCGGATCGAGGGGCGACTACCGGCACACCGGCGGCTTGTGCCTCTTGAATCGTTTGCCCGAACGTTTCTTCCGTACCGAAGTGGACAAAGGCGTCCATCGCGGCGTAGGCGATCTGAAGTTCACGTCCGCTGCGACTGCCAAGAAAGGTCACCGAGTCGGAGGGGAACATCGTCTCGAGTCGCGCTCGGTCGGGGCCGTCGCCGATCAGAATAATGCGGGTGTTGGGGATACTCGTGAGTTCTCGAAAACGGTCGACCTGTTTTTCCGCCGCGAGTCGTCCGACGTAACCGATTATGTGTTCACCGTTCGGAGCGTGCTTCTGTCGGAAGGCGACCGCGTCGTCGGAAAAACGATTGTTGGGGTGGAAGCTGTCGAGGTCGACACCGCGCCCCCACACCGCGAGATTCTTGACGCCGAGTTCGGTGAGTGCATCCCGTGCGATTGGTGTTGGCGCGAGCGTCACGGTGGCTGCGTTGTGCGTGTTCACGACGAATCGATCAACCATCGGTTTGGCAACGGCCATCCCGTATCGGTGAAGATAGCCGGCAATATCAGTCTGGTACACGGCGACCGAGGCAATCGAGTTTCGTTGAGCGTAGGCAATGGCTTGAGCACCGAGTGCGAACGGGCTTGCGACGTGCATGAGGTCGGGTGCGATTCGGTCGAGAAGTGTCGTCAGCGCGAGGCTCGGAATACCGACTGCGAATTTGACGAGAGGGATGCTGGGAACGACGTAAACCGGGATGCCCTCAAACTCTGGTCCGGGTCGAGTCGGGGCGACAATCGAGACGTCGTGACCGAGATCACGCTGGTGTCGCGCCACGCGAATCACGGAATTCGTTACGCCATTGAGTTGAGGCAGGAACGACTCGGTCACGATAACAATCTTCACTCCTTTAGAGTCGGTCCACGGGGTGTCGAATTGGCGCATTCTCGGTAAATGTCAGATGAACGCACGGGGTACGGTAGAACCATGATTATGGTGGCGTCCGAAGATTTGCTGCCCTGGTTTAACGACACCATCGCGACGGCGGGAATCATTGCCTTTTATCTGTTGATCTGGGGCTTGGTGTTCGCCGGGACCGGTCTATTTGTTGGGGCATTCATTCCGTTTATCACGGGTGACACACTCTTGTTTGCCTCGGGATTGCTCGCCGCCACAATCGTGGGGGTCGACGTGATCGTCCTAGCCATCGGTACCGGAATCGCCGCATTCATGGGAGACCAATTGGGATTTGTCATGGGCCGCAATTTGGGCAGACCCTATCTTGACGCGCGGACCGGCGTGCGTATGAAGAAGATCGTTGTCGGCGTCGAATCGATGTACCACCGATACGGCTGGTGGTCGGTTGTCATCGCTCGTTTCGTCCCGTGGGCGCGCGTCTTTGTCCCGTGGGTCGCCGGCATCGGCCGCATGAACTATTACCAATTCCTCACCTCGAACGCCACCGGTGCAATCCTGTGGGGTGTCGGTCTGACCTTCGCGGGGTGGGGCGCCTATTTCATTCCCGGCGTGAAATCTGCCGCGTACGTCATCGCTGGCGTGGTGATTTCACTGTCGCTTGTCGCCGGCTACCGGACCTGGCGCGCCAACAAAGTGGTCGAGGAGAACTGACGTGAATTCGCGCGGACCCCTCGACGGGATCCTTGTTGTCGACTTGTCTCGCGCCGTCGCTGGACCGCAGGCCGCGCAAATGCTCGGTGACCTCGGTGCTCGCGTCATCAAAATCGAATCACCAGACGGTGACGATTCGAGGCGCTGGGGCCCGCCGTTCGTCGGTGGCGAATCGACATACTTCTTATCAATCAATCGAAACAAGGAATCCGTTGTTCTTGACCTGAAGACGGATGATGGAACCTCTGTGCTCGCTGCGCTGATCGAACGAGCAGATGTCCTCATCGAAAATTTCCGCGTGGGAACTCTCGCTCGTCTGGGTTTCGACGATGCGCGTATTCAGGAGCTCAATCCGCGGGCGATCCTGTTGTCAATCACGGGCTTCGGGCATGACGGTCCGGAGGCGACCAGGGCGGGCTATGACCAAATTGCGCAGGGCGAGGCTGGGCTCATGTCGGTCACGGGCTCTGGCCCAGACGACCCGCAGCGTGTGGGAATCCCGATCTCTGATGTGCTCGCCGGAATGAACGGCGCGTTCGGGATAGTCGCCGCGCTCTTTGACCGCGAAAAGACGGGTACGGGGAAGATCATTCGCACGTCTCTTCTCGCCTCGACCGTTGGCGCTCACGTTTATCAAGGCACCGCGCAGACGGTGGCGGGCGTTTCGGGGACGGCTCGGGGTAACCACCACCCGTCGCTTGCGCCGTACGGGCTTTTCCACTGCGCCGACTCTCACGTACAGATCGCGGTCGGAACAGAAGGACACTGGGAGGCGTTGTGCCGCGTGCTCGACCTCACGGCCGACTCCCGTTTTGACACCAACGCGGGACGAGTCACCTTCGTAGACGATCTGATCACGGTCATCAACGGGGCGTTGTCGACGTGGAAGTTGGGCGACGTGCTCGACGCCCTCGCCGCCGCCAGTGTCCCCGCGGGAAAGGTTCGGTCGGTGGGCGATGTGTATTCCTGGGACCAAACGCGGTCGCAGGGACTGGTCGTGTCGGTTGACCACTCAACGCTTGGACCTATTGACATCCCCGGACCGCCGTTGCGGTGGTTCGCCGGAGCAACCGAAGTTACTCCGACGCACCACTCTGCACCCCCGACGCTCGGTGAGCACACCAACGCGGTTCTGCGTTGGCTTGCTGACGACTAGCGCTTCGTTGACTTTTTCGTCGAGACGGATTTAGTCGATCGACGGGCGGCGACGCGACGTACGAGCCACCTGCCGAGCCAGGCGAGTCCTGCGATAACGGGAATCCAGGGGATGGCCATTCCGAACGCGACAATAGTGCCGCTGAAGAACGCGAGGAGCCCATACCAGCCCGCCACGATTCCGCCCCAGAAGTCGTCGGGGATAGGGTCGGTCGCGCTGTCGGGAAGACCGATGTCGACCTGGACCGTGGAGAGAGCGATTTGGTCGCTGTAGTAGCGCATCTCGGATTGCAACTGCTCGAGTTGGGCCTGGCGATCAGCGAGGGCCGACTCGATCTCAATGAGGTCTTGTGTGGTCGTCGCGGACTTTTGTATGGCGGTGAATCGAACGATGGAGGACTCGAGCGCCGAGATTCGCGCGTCGTAGTCGGTGACGGTGAGCGTCACGTCGGTTGAATTCTGGCTGAGGCTGTGAACCGTGGCGATTTCGTCTAGTCCGGTAAGGAACGAATCGATCTCGGCGGCGGGTATGCGAACGGTCAAGGAAACCGACGTAATCTTTCCGTCATTGTCGCTGTAGGCCGATCGGCCGTCAATCTTGCCCTGAGCAGCTGTGCTTCGTTTTTCCACCTCGGCGGCGACGGCCGCCGGGTCATCTCCGGTAAGAAAGGCATAGGCCGTGGTGATGATTGACTCGTCACGCATCGACGACATGCCGGCAACGGAACCGAGGTCGTTAGCGCTTTCGCCGGCGACGGGCGCGCCGAGGTCGTATCCGGCGAAATCAGAGACGGCTCCGTCACCGCTGGCGGTCGCACAACCGGTCAGGGCAATAGCAGAAAGCGCGAGGACGGCAAACAGCGGTGTTTTGTTCATGTTCCCCACTTTACGCCTGTGATTGTTCGGTGCCTAACGGAAACATCCAAGAATTGTCCAAGATTACCGAGCCGCGAGCCGGGAATCCGCACGGATCAGTGCGCAGCGAGGTGGCGCAAATCCGGCAGTGACTTGACAAACAGAGCGGGAACGAGTGTGGCGAGCCCCGCAAACACGGTCGCCACAACGAAGCCTCCACTGGCCCCCCAGGCGTCGATGGACACGCCGGCGACGGCGCTCGCGAGTGCCGCGCCACCGACCCAACCCGTGCCGAGCCACCCGAGGCTCTCGGGGATGTTTCCCTTGGACACCGATTCGGTTGCGATCGCGTATTGAACGGTCATCGCTGGCGCGACGCCCAACCCGGAAATGAAGAGCGCAATGGTGAGGAGGATTGGATCCACCGTGAACATGGCGAGTCCGGTACCAAGGGCAACGATCCCGAGGCGCCGAGACAACGACCAGGGTCCCATGGGGGTGTGGCCCATTGCGAGCCCCGCGACGAGCGACGATAGCGCCCACAGCCCAAGGACGATGCCGGCGATAGATTCCTTTTCGCTGCCGAATGCGGCGACGGTTGCGGCCTCGATCGCACCAAAGGAACCAACCACGAGAAATCCGCTCGTGACTCCGATGATGACCGCCCGATTTTTAAGCACTGACCCGAGTCGCCCGCTCGATTTCTCTAGTTGCGCTGCCCCGACCTCTTTGCGGCCGAGGAACCAGAGCCCGCCGCCGGCACCGAAGACGATGGTGGACAGTACGGCGGTGGTCGAGTCGATTTGGGTGGCGAGAAAAACGGTGATGACGGGGCCGGCGATCCAGATGAGTTCTTGGATGCTCGCATCGAGCGCCTGTAGCGACTGCAATTGCCGTTGAGGGACGAGTGACGGGTACACGGCGCGTGCGGCGGGTTGGACCGGCGCAAGCGATGCACCGATGACGAAACCGAGCAGGATGGTGGGGATTGTGTCGAGGACTACGAGAGCGGCTACCAGAGTTGCGCCGGTGCAAATCGTGATGAGGGTGCCGAGCACCATGCGGATGCCGAACCTGCTAATCATTCGCGAGGCAATGGGAATGGAAATCGCTTGACCGATTGACAAAGCTGCCAGCACAAGCCCCGGAATCGTGAAGTTGCCGGTTTGTTTTTGATAGTGGATGAGGAGCCCGATAGTAAGCATTCCGCCGGGAAAGCGGGCGAGGAGTTGAGAGAGAACGACGGGGATGACACCCGGGATACTCAACAATTTGCCGTAACGCTTCATGAGGGCAAGCCTACGGCGCAATTGCGCCGCGGTTTTTGTTGTGGTGGGTTGCGCACCATTTATGCGTCAGTGGTGCGCTGTAACCTGTGGAGAGCGTGGACAAGTTATCCCCAATTGTGTACGACACGCCACAACATATGGGGCTCTTGCCTAAACGCGACACATAGATGTAGTGTTTTCACTCCAGACACTTCCACCACACAATTGACGAAATTATGCCGTTTGACGGCACACTTAAGGCTCTGAAGGGGCGCAATCCGATGAACATCACGGTTGTCAAGCGAGACGGAACTCGCGAAAACTACGACGCGAACAAAATCAACCTCGCGATCGAAGACGCGGCCGAAGGATTCCCCGACAAACTTGCCTGGGTCACACAACTTGGTACCGAACTCGAACTGACGTTGTTCGACGGAATTACGTCCCAGCAACTCGACGAAGCCGTTATCCAGGTTGCCCTTCAAAACGTGAAGGACTACCCCGGATTTGACATCATCGCCGCACGCCTCCTGTTAAAGACCATCTACAAGAACGTTCTCGGGGACTACTCGTCGAAGGACGATCTCAAGAAGCTGCACGCCGAGCACTTCGAAGCGAACGTTCGTCGTGGCGTCGAGGAAGGTCTACTCGATTCGCGCTTGACCGAAATGTTCGATTTTGACGTGCTCGCGGCGGCCCTCGAACCCGCGAACGACGATCTGCTCAAGTACATCGGAGTGGTTACGCTCAACAACCGATACGGAGTGAAGGGACGCAACGGCGACCCGCTCGAGGTCCCGCAGTATTTTTGGATGCGCATCGCCATGGGCCTGTCGCTCAACGAAGCGAACCCCACCGAGGTCGCGTTGCGTTTCTACCGAAAGATGTCGACGCTCGAATATTTGGCCGCCGGCTCGACCCTCGTCAACGCGGGCACGTCCTACCCGCAGCTCGCTAACTGCTTTGTCCTCGAAATGCAGGACGACATCGAACACATCGCCAAGACCACGCGCGACGTGATGTGGCTCACCAAGGGAACGGGAGGAATCGGACTCTCGGTCACCAAGCTCCGCGCTCAGGGATCGCCCATCCGTTCCAACAACACCGTGTCGACGGGACCGATTCCGTTCATGCACACCATCGACTCGGTCCTCCGTGCAATTTCGCGCGGCGGCAAGAAGTTCGGTGCACTCTGCTTCTACATGGAGAACTGGCACCTCGATTTCCCCGAGTTCCTTGACCTCCGTCAGAACTCCGGTGACCCCTACCGCCGCACACGCACCGCGAACACTGCAGTCTGGATCTCGGACGAGTTCATGAAGCGCGCCCAGAACGACGATGACTGGTACCTGTTCGACCCGCTCGAGGTCATGGACCTCAACGAACTGTATGGCGCGGCGTTCTCGAAGCGTTACGCCGAGTACGTCACGATGGCCGAAAACGGAGAGATGAACCTCTTCAAGAAGATCTCGGCGCGCGAGCAGTTCAAGCAGATCCTCATCTCGTTGCAGTCGTCGTCGCACCCGTGGTTGACGTGGAAAGACACGATCAACCTTCGTGCGCTCAACAACAACACCGGAACGATTCACTCGTCGAACCTCTGTACCGAAATCTGTCTCCCGCAGGACGCCGAAAATGTCTCGGTCTGTAACCTCGCCTCGATCAACCTCTCGACGCACCTCGTCGCCGGAAAAATCGACTGGGTCATGATGGACGAGAGCGCTCGCGTTGCTGTGCGCCAGCTGGACAACCTCATCGACATCACGCGTTCCTCGGTGCACGAAGCCGACAAGGCGAACAAGGAAAACCGCGCGGTCGGGCTCGGCATCATGGGTTTCGCCGATATTTGTGAGCGCCTGGGTATCGCGTATGACAGCGAAGCGGCCTACGACCTCATCGACGAAATCACCGAGCACATCTCGTACTCGGCAATCGACGAGTCGGCAAACCTCGCTCGTGAGCGCGGCTCGTACGACCACTTCGAGGGTTCGCGCTGGTCGCAGGGACTCGTACCCTTCGACTCGATCGACCTCGCCGAAAAGGACCGCGGCGTCGCAATCGACATCTCGCGCAAAACTCGCCTCGACTGGGATGCACTTCGCATCAAGGTCAAGGGCGGAATCCGTAACGCGACCCTCATGGCCATTGCCCCCACGGCGTCCATCGGTCTCGTCGCCGGGACGACCCCCGGTCTCGACCCGCAGTTCTCACAAATCTTCTCGCGCTCGACCTCGAGCGGAAAGTTCCTCGAAGTCAACCGCAACCTCGTTGAGGCGCTCTCAGACCGCGGTCTGTGGGAGTCGGTTCGCGAGGACATCCTCCGTTCGCAGGGTGACATCCAGAGCATTCCCTCGATTCCCGACGACATCAAAGCGGTCTACAAGACCAGCTTCCAACTCGACCCCGCCTCGTTCCTTGAGGTCGCGGGCCGAGCACAGAAGTGGATTGACCAGGCGATCAGCCGCAACATGTACCTCGAGACCCGAGACATTGACGAGATGGTGGACATCTACACCAGCGCGTGGACTCGCGGCGTCAAGACCACTTACTACCTGCACATGAAGCCGCGTCACACTGCGGAACAGTCGACAGTCAAGGTCAACAAGGCCGAAGAAATCAGTGGTGGAAACAAGAAGGGCTTCGGCTCCAGTGCCGGCGCTCCGTCACCCGCAGCAGAACCCGTTGCGGCTGGCGCACCCCGACGAGGCTTCGGCTTCGGTGGTTCATCGTCGGCGGGCGGTGAATCATGAATCCGCTCGACTCTCAAGTAGGAGAGTATTCGGTACCGGTAGATCCCATGGATCTTCTCCAGTGCGACTCTTGCCAGTAACAATATCTCGCGGCTAACCCCGCACACACAACGTTCACAACAACACTTAGGAGTAATCATGGGAATTCTCGGAACAGGAATTCAAGACGGACTTTTGCTGAAGCCCGTTCGGTACCAATGGGCGATGGACCTGTATAACCAGGCCGTTGCGAACACGTGGTTCCCCAACGAAATCCAGCTCGGCGAAGACATCGCCGACTTCAAGAAAATGACCGATGAAGAACGGCAAGCCATCACCTTCCTCATGTCGTTCTTCAACCCCTCGGAACTGATCGTCAACAAGGCACTCGCCTTTGGCGTCTACCCGTACCTCAATGCTGCCGAGGCGCACCTCTACCTCGCCAAGCAGATGTGGGAAGAAGCGAACCACTGCATGTCGTTCGAGTACATTCTCGAAACCTTCCCCGTAGACCGTGAAAAAATCTATGCGCAGCACGTCGATCACCCTGCGATTGCCGCCAAGGAAGAATTCGAAGTCAAGTTCATCAAGCGCATGGCCGAGCGCAGCCTCGACATCACCACCACCGAAGGCAAGCAGGACTTCGTCCGCAACCTCGTTGCGTACTCGGTCATCATGGAAGGCATTTGGTTCTACACCGGATTCATGGTCGCCCTGTCGTTCCGTCAGCGCAACCTGCTGCGTAACTTCGGTTCGCTCGTTGACTGGATTGTTCGCGACGAGTCGCTCCACCTCAAGTTCGGAATCAACCTCATCCTCACGGTGTTGGAAGAAAACCCGGACATCGCTACGGAAGAATTCGCTGCCGAAATCAAGCAGATGATTCTGGATTCGGTTGTGATGGAAGAGGAATACAACAAGGCCATGATCCCCAACGGCATCCTTGGCCTTAACGCCGAATACATCACGCAGTACACCAAGCACATGGCTGACCGCCGTCTCGAAGAGCTCGGATTCGAGGCACACTACAAGGTGGCGAACCCGGCGAAGTGGATGGCTGCCGCGAACGACACGCTGCAGTTGGTCAACTTCTTCGAATCGACCAACACCTCGTACGAGGTCAACTCGGGCGCCACGGCGAAAGCCTCCTAGTAGGACCCACGACGTCATGCCCTCAGTAAACTGGGGGCATGACGTTTCCTGTTAACACCATCTCTCTGAACGACGGCACGAGCATTCCCCAGTTGGGACTCGGCACTTACCGATTGGACGATGACGACGCGTATCGTGTCACGGCCGAGGCGTTCGCCGTTGGTTACCGTCACATCGACACCGCCCGCATTTACAAGAACGAAAAGGGAGTTGGTCGCGCGATTCGCGAGAGCGGAATCCCGCGCGACGACCTGTACATCACGACAAAATTGTGGAACGGCGACCAGCCCAAGGCGCGCGATGCGATTAGTTCCTCACTCGACCGTCTCGGCCTTGAACACGTCGACCTGTACCTCATTCACTGGCCGGCACCTCAACGCGGCACCTACATCGATGCGTGGAAGCAACTTGAGGTTCTACAGCAGGACGGTCTCACGACGTCGATTGGCGTGAGCAACTTCGAGCCAGAACACCTTGACGCAATCGCCGCGGTGAGCGACATCGTTCCCGTCTTGAACCAGGTCGAACTGCACCCGCTTTTCCAACAAAAGGACCTGCGTGCCGAACACGCTCAGCGCGGTATCGCGACTGAGTCGTGGGGTCCGCTGGGGCACGGGTCGGTTGACTTGGGGGCCGAAATCCCTGCGCTCGCGAATCTAGCGTCGCGATACAACAAGACGATTGCCCAAGTGGTGTTGCGCTGGCACATCCAAGAGGGGCTCATCATTTTTCCGAAGACCTCGCACCAGGAACGCCTTGCCGAAAACTTCGCAATCTTTGACTTCGCGATTAGCGCCGACGACATGGACATAATCCGCGGTTGTGACGTCGGTCACCGAGTCGGTGCAGCGCCGGCCGAGGGTAACTGGGACTAGTGCGCCACAAACGGGAAAATGGTGCTGACACCAACGAACAGTAGAACGCTCGCGAGAGCAAGCTGGATTCCGCGGGGGCGAACCTTTCGAGCGACGAACGACCCGATGACGATGGTCGGGATGGACCCGAGCAGCATGCTGGCGAGCATCCACGGGTCGACGACGATTCCGATGCCCGCGATCAAGCCAGTGACGATGTAGCCGGTTCCGGCAACAACCGCGAGCGGGATGGCATGCGCGATGTCGGTGGCCACGAGGCGGTGTGGGGTCATGCGGTATGGGTAGAGGGCGGTCATCGCTACGGACCCGAGTGCGCCGGCACCGACCGAGGTGAGAGCAACCAGTCCGCCGACAACCCCACCGGAAGCGATGGTCGCCGGCGCTTGGAAGTTGCGGAACTTCGCGGGGGTTTCGGTGCGGTTCGCTTGAGCGGCCTTGATGAGAACGGGAGCCAGGAACATCCCGATTGCGGTGACGAGAACGACGACGCCGATGGCGGTGGTTAACCACGACACCTTTTCGGGCTTCGCGTTGAGCGCCACGAGGATTGCCACGACAATGGCGACAGGGATTGACCCCATCCACAATCGGCGCACGACCTGCCAGTCGATGTTTCCGCCGACACCGTGAATCCCTGCGCCGAAGAGTTTGGTGATGGCCGCAAACCACAGGTCGGTCGCGACGGCCGTGGCGGGCGCAACACCCAATAGCAAGATGAGAATCGGGGTCATGACAGCCCCACCTCCCACGCCCGTTATTCCGACGACGAGGCCGGTCACGATTCCGGCCAGGGTGTAGCCGAAATCGATGCCGGTGAGAGCGGGTGCCGCTTCGGCGGCGATTACGAGATCGATCATGTCGGGGCTCCTGATTGTCGGGCGGGCTATAAAAAGTCTATCAACTCGCTAGACAATATAGCCTAACTAAATCCAACTCGGGAACCAGTAGTGAATGACCGCGAACCACTCAGGGATCGGAAGCCCCATCCACACCGGCAGGAAGAACGCCGCGACGACGACGGCGGTGACCAGGTAATTCACCACGAACCGGCGAAGGTGTTGATTCCAGAGCCACACGAGGACGGCGACGAGCGCGAGCACGAGGAACGGCTCGAGAGTCACGGTGTAGAACTGAAAAACCGTGCGCTGCGAGAAGAAGAGCCACGGAACGTAGGTCGCAGCGACGCCGACAAGAATGGCCACGTTCTGCCACGTCGATTTGCGGATGACCATGACGACGAGGGCAACGATCGCGATTGCGCCAGCCCACCAGACGACGGGGTTGGCGACGCTCGTGACGTACTGGACAAGCCCGTCGGTCCCGGCCGGTGCGTAATAAAACGCTGTCGGTCGAATCATTGCAAGCCAACCGAACGGATCTGCCTGGTAGCTGTGCGGTGAATTCAAACCGATGTTGTAGATGTAAATGTCTCGGTGGTATTTCCACAATGCCTGGGCTATTCCGAATGGTCCGTCGCCACCACCCGCGTCGGCCGCCCACGAGCGCGAATATCCGCCGGCCGACAGGATCCAGCCCGCCCAGGACGAGACATACACGACGAGCGCGACGGGAACGAACAGGGCGAACGAACGAAGTGCCGCGATAGCCGAGCGCCAAACGAACCGCGCGCCGCCGTGGGTTGTGCGAACCCTGAGCGTTTCGACGGCAACAACCCACAACCCGAACGCGGCGATCGCGAAGAGTCCGCTCCACTTCACGGCGGTGGCGGCACCAAGGAGGACCCCCGCGAGCACGAGCCATCCACCCCATCCGGGGGTGTCCAGGTGTCTAATCAGAGCGAGGAACGCGGCGAGGATGAACTTCGCGAGGATTCCGTCGAGAAGTGCGGTGCGGCTCATTGTGATCGCTATACCGTCGATGGCGACGAGGAAACCCGCGACGGTAGCGGCGGTGATTGAGTGGAACAGGCGACGCGCAATCATCATGACGAGCAGAACGACGATGATCCCCGCAATCGCCGTCGCGATGCGCCACCCGAACGGGTTCTCGGGGCCGAACAACGCCATCCCAGAGCCGATGATCCACTTGCCGAGCGGCGGGTGCGCCACGAAGTCACCGACGCTCGTGAAACTGTTGACGTCGCCACCCGCAAAGTCGCTATCAGGGACCCATTCGGCCTCGTAGCCCAGGTTCCACAGAGTCCACGCGTCCCGAACGTAATAGACCTCGTCGAACACGAGCACCGTGGGGCTCTGCAGATTGACGAGACGGATGAGCGACGCGAGCACCAGAACCGGACCGTACAGAACGGCGGTATGCAGTCGCGGCGACAGCGCCCCGATTCGAGTGCGAACCTCGAGGAGGCGAACAGAGACACCCATAGGCAACACGGTACGCGAGAATGGGCGTGTGCTCATTCTCGCGGCGACCCCCATCGGCAATCTCGGTGATGCGTCATCCCGATTGCGCGAGGTGCTGGCGAACGCGAGCATCATCGTGGCGGAGGACACCCGAACCACGAAACACCTGCTGAACGCGCTCGGATTGACAACGAAAGCCAAACTGATTGCGTTACACGAGCACAACGAAGTTGCGAAAGCCGCCGACATCGTTCGGCTTGCACAGGATGGCGATGTCGTCATGGTCAGCGATGCCGGGATGCCGGGGATCAGTGACCCCGGTTATGTGGTCGTCCGAACCGCCCACGAACTGGGCGTCACCGTCAGCGTGATTCCCGGGCCGTCGGCGGCGATTGCGGCGCTCGCCGCCTCGGGATTACCGACCGACCGTTTTGCGTTCGAAGGGTTTGTGCCTCGAAAAGGCCACGCCCAGTATTTCGCGGGACTCGCTCGCGAGCCGCGCACGCTCATCTTTTACGAATCGCCTCATCGACTAGCTGACACGCTCGTGGCCGCGCGCGACGCGTTTGGGCCGGATCGGCTTGCGACCGTCGTTCGAGAACTCTCCAAGATGTTCGAAGAAATTGTGCGGGGGACACTCGCAGAACTCGCGGAACGATTCGCGGGCGAGAACCGCGGCGAAATCGTGTTCCTCGTCGCCGGCGCCGAGGTCGTGCCGATGTCGCTCGACGACGCGGTCACCGATGTCGTTGCCCGTGTGACATCGGGAGAGAGGCTCAAGGAAGCGAGTCGGGCGGTCGCCGACGCGACGGGAATCCCCGGTCGTGACTTGTACTCGGCCGCGCTGGCGCGTTCGCGTGACGCGTAAACTAGATGGAATATGTCGAGCGCCGAAAACTACTTCATCACCACCCCGATTTTTTACGTCAACGATGTTCCGCACATCGGTCACGCGTACACCGAGGTGGCCGCTGATGTCCTCGCTCGCTGGAACCGTCAGAACGGCAAAAACGCCTGGCTTCTGACCGGCACCGACGAACACGGTCAAAAGATTCTGCGTACGTCGACCGCGAACGGCGTTACGCCAAAGGAATGGGCCGACAAGCTCGTCGCCGATGCGTGGTTGCCGCTGCTCGACACGATCACGATTCAAAACGATGACTTCATTCGAACGACCGACGAGCGCCACGAGGTGGCGGTCTCAAAATTCCTGCAGAAACTCAAGGACGACGGGTTCATCTATTCCGGCGAATACGAGGGCTTTTACTGCGTCGGATGTGAGGAATACAAGCAGCCGGGTGACCTGCTCGATGGCGGTGACGAATTTCCCGGGGAAAAGGTGTGTGCGATTCACACCCGTCCCATCGAAACGCTCGAGGAATCGAACTATTTCTTTCGCATGAGCGACTTCCAGCAGAAGCTTCTCGACCTGTACGAATCGCAACCCGACTTTATTCAGCCCGAGAGCGTTCGCAACGAAATCATCTCGTTTGTCAAGCGCGGACTCGACGACCTTTCGATCTCGCGCGCGACCTTCGATTGGGGTGTCAAGATCCCGTGGGATGACAGCCACGTCGTGTACGTCTGGTTCGATGCCTTGCTCAACTACATCTCGGCAACGGGGTGGGGTTCGAACGACGACGAATTCTCCCAGCGCTGGCCCGCGATTCACATCGTCGGAAAAGACATCGCCCGATTCCACGCGGTCATCTGGCCCGCGATGCTCATGGCCGCCGGGCTTCAGCCCCCGAAGCGCGTCTTCGGTCACGGCTGGTTGCTCGTCGGCGGCGAAAAGATGTCGAAGTCGAAACTGACCGGTATCGCGCCGCACCAGATTACCGACGTGTTCGGGGCCGACGCCTTCCGCTATTACTTCTTGAGCGCCATCAACTTTGGTCAGGACGGGTCGTTCTCGTGGGAGGACCTTGCCGCGCGGTACCAGGCAGAGTTGGCGAACGGGTTCGGCAACCTCGCAAGTCGCGTCATCGCGATGATCAACCGGTACTGCGACGATGTTGTTCCCGTGCCGACCGAACTCAACGACGCCGATGCCGTCATCGTCGACACCGTGGCGCGCGCGTTTGATAGCGCGAACAAGGCGATTGATCGCCTCGCGATTCACGACGCCATCAACGCGGTGTGGACGATCGTCGACGCACTGAACCTGTACATCACGGAACAAGAGCCCTGGGTTCTCGCGAAGGACGACGCGAATCGCGACCGTCTCCACACCGTGTTGTACACCGCGGTCGAGGGGCTTCGAGCAATCGCCGTGGGACTTTCGCCCGTTATGCCAACCGCGACGCAAAAGTTGTGGGACGCGCTCGGTCTCGGCGAAGCGCTCGGCGATTTGACCGACCAGCACTTGTCACGCGCCGGCCAGTGGGGGATTGCTCCCGCGGGAATCCGCGTGTCGAGCCTCGACTCGCTGTTCCCCCGCATTGAGGAATAACCGTGTCGGAACCGCTGCGGGCGCGAAAGGACACCGACGGTGACGTCACGCGTGACCTCGAGTTCCCGCCGCTACCCGAACCGCTGACGGTTCCCGTTTACGACAACCACACCCACCTCGAGATCGCGGACGGCGAGAACCCGCTCGCGCCCGAGGAAAACCTGCGTCGAGCAGTTGCTGTCGGAGTCGCGGGGGTGGTGCAGGTGGGAACAGATCTTGAGACCTCGCGCTGGGGAGCGGACCTCGCCGACCGGGACCCGCGCGTCGTGGCCGCTGTCGCCATTCACCCGAACGAAGCGCCGCGATTGGCCGAGCGCGGGGTACTCGACGAACACCTCGCCGGAATCGCCGAGTTGGCGACGCGCGAGCGTGTCCGTGCCGTCGGCGAGACGGGCTTGGATTTCTTTCGCACGGACGAGCCAGGCCGTGCGCCGCAACTGCACTCGTTCGAGGCACACATCGACATTGCGAAGGCGAACGGTCTCGCGCTACAGATACACGATCGCGATGCTCACGACGCTGTCGTCGAGACGCTGTTGCGCCTCGGCGCTCCGGAGAAAACCGTTTTCCACTGTTTCTCGGGGGACGAGGAACTGGCCCGAATCTGTGCCGACCACGGGTGGTACATGTCATTCGCGGGAACCGTGACGTTCGGGAATGCCAAGGGGATCCGTGCCGCGCTGTCCGTTGCGCCGCGTGAACTCGTGTTGGTCGAAACGGACGCACCGTTCCTCACCCCGATGCCGTTCCGCGGGCGGCCCAACGGTCCGTACCTCATCCCGCTGACACTGCGGTTCATGGCGGAACACCTCGGCGTGACGGAGAACGAACTCGGCGCTGACATCGCCCGCAACACTGAAACGGTTTACGGAACGTGGTGACCCTTCTTGGTGCGACCGAGATTCGCGCCCTCGCCGAGCGGCTTGACGTTTTGCCGACGAAAAAGTGGGGACAGAACTTTGTGCACGACGCGAATACGGTTCGCAAGATTGTCACGGCCGCAAAACTGCAGGCGGGCGAAGCCGTGGTCGAGGTGGGCCCGGGACTCGGTTCGCTGACCCTCGGATTGCTCGAGCAGGGACACCCCGTCACCGCGATTGAAATCGACCCGAGGCTTGCCGCGGAATTGTCGGCGACGGCCGAGACGCATGGGGTTGCCGCAGGCATGCTGACGGTCATCCAGGCGGATGCGCTTGTCGTCACGGAAATTCACACCCCGCCGACCGCGATTGCTGCCGGTGCGACGATGCCTTCGACCGCGACCAATTCTCCCGCGGGGCCGACAGCCGTCGTCGCGAACCTGCCCTACAACGTGTCCGTCCCTGTGCTCATCCACTTGCTCGAGACGTTCTCCACGATTCGCCGGGTCCTCGTCATGGTTCAGGCCGAGGTCGGGCACCGCATCGCGGCCGATCCCGGCTCAAAGGTCTACGGTGTCCCCAGCGTCAAGGCCGCGTGGTGGGGCGACTGGAGCGTCGAAGGCACCGTGTCCCGCCGCGTGTTCTGGCCAGAGCCCAACGTTGACTCGGTGCTCGTCGGCATGACGGCGCATGCGACACCGGGCGACGAGCCGCTTCGACGCCGCACCTTCGCGATCGTCGATGCCGCGTTCGGGCAGCGCCGCAAGACGCTGCGCCAGGCTCTCTCCGCGCTTGCAGGCTCGACGACCGCCGCGGCCGACCTGTGTGAGGCGGCGGGCATTGACTCTGGTGCGCGCGGCGAGCAGCTCACTCTCGCTCAGTTTGTCGCCCTCGCCTCCGTGCCCTCCTAGCCCCCTTTACGTTTTTGGAAACAAAATCTGCATAAACCCACGTTCCTGGCAACCAATCCGGGCACCGTGACCCATCTCACATTGCGGTGACTGTTTGGTTTCCAATAACTCGCGACGTGCGCCAATCGGTTTCCAAAAACGTAATGAGCCGTCGTGAGGTGGGAGGGTGTGGATTGTCTGCAAAAACAGGTGGGGGAGCGGGTTTAGGCTCGTGATATGAGTGCGCATTCGGTCACGGCAACGGCGCCGGGCAAGATTAACGTGTGCCTTTGTGTCGGGCCATTGCGCGACGACGGTTACCACGACGTCGCCACGATTTATCAGGCGGTGTCGCTGCTCGAAGAAGTAACCGCAACGGAATCCGCCAATTTCACCGCGAGTTTCTCGGGCCCGATCGATACGAGTCACCTCACGGTGGACGAATCGAATCTCGTCATTCGTGCGGCCCGAGCCGTGGCCGCCGCATCCGGATACACCGGCGGAGCCGACATCCAGGTCGTCAAACGCGTCCCCATCGCCGGCGGAATGGGCGGTGGCTCGGCGGATGCCGCAGCAACGCTGGTCGCGGTCGATGCGCTGTGGGGCACAAACCTTGGGATGCAGAAGCTTGCCGAAATCGCGGCGACCCTCGGTGCTGATGTCCCCTTCGCCCTGCATGGCGGAACTGCGCTTGGCGTTGGCCGGGGGGATATCCTTTCGCCCGTCCTCGCGAAATCCGCGTTCCACTGGGTTCTCGTGCTTAACGAGGTGGGGTTATCCACACCCGAGGTTTTCCGTCAACTCGACCGTCACCGCGCGGAGCACTCGATCGAGATCGAAACCGTTGCGGTTGACCCCGCAATCGACCCGAAACTGTTGAGCGCGTTGCGATCGGGCGATGCGGCCGCTCTCGCTGAGTATCTGAAAAACGATCTGCAGGCCGCGGCGCTTCAACTCATGCCGAATCTGGGTGAAACGCTCGAATTCGGCGAAACACACGGCGCACTGGCGGGAATCGTGTCCGGAAGCGGTCCGACGGTTGCGCTACTCGCCGCCGACGAGGATTCCGCGGCCCACCTCGCGGCATCGCTGACAGCGGACGGTCGAGACGCGATTACAGTTTCGGCGCCGGCTTTGGGCGCGCGGGTGAACTGAACGGAACCCCGAAGAAGCTCAGCAAGACGGATCCGATTGCCGCACCGACCAGGGCGATGTCGGCGACGTTGCCGACAAAGAATCCGCCGTAGTCGATGAAGTCAACGATCTTGCCTGTACCGAGGGTGTCGCCGCGCAGCAGCCGGTCGAAGAAGTGCGAGACGGCGCCGCCGAGCATCGACCCAATCGCGACCGACCACAGCAAATTCTGGGTGCGAAGCGCGACGATGACGAGCACGACGGCGGTGATGCCTGCAATAACGGTCAAGACCCATGTGAATCCCGTGCCCAAACCGAAGGCCGCACCGGGGTTGTACACGAGGACGAGCCCGAACCAACCGCCGAGAATCGGGGTCCGCGGTTGCCCGACAAGCGCTGTTTCGGCCCACAGTTTCGTGAGTTGATCGAGAGCAATCCAGAAGGCGGCGAGCGAAAAGGTGAGAACGATGAGGGAGCGGCGGGTCACACCACCATTCTCGCAAGATTTACCTGTCTAAACTAACGAAGTGAACCTGGTCGGATTAGAAAGCGTTTCCCACGAGTACCCGAACCGGGTCGTGTTGGACAACCTCACGATTGGAATTCACGCGGGCGACCGCATCGGTGTCGTCGGGCGTAACGGTGACGGTAAGTCGACCCTCATGTCGGTCATCGGAGGTTCGCTGACCCCGGATTCCGGTCGGGTCACGATGCGCGGTGGCACTCAGGTCGGCATATTGACGCAGGACGATCATTTCGGTGACGACGAGACGGTCGGGAACGTGGTCGTTGGGGAAGGCCCCGAGCACGAGTGGGCATCATCGCCCGCGATTCGCGATGTGCTCTCGGGGTTGCTCGGTGACGTCGATGTCGCCTCCCGAATCGGAGACCTTTCGGGCGGCCAGCGTCGGCGCGTCGGCCTCGCCCGCCTTCTCGTTGGCGAGTGGGACGTGCTGCTTCTTGACGAGCCGACCAACCACCTCGATGTGTCCGGTGTCAACTGGCTTGCCGAGCACCTCATTCGTCGCTGGCCGACCGGAACCGGCGCTCTCGTGGTCGTAACTCACGACCGGTGGTTCCTCGACGCGATTTCGACCGACACGTGGGAGGTCCACGACGGAATCGTTGACAAGTTCGAGGGCGGATACGCGGCCTACATTTTGCAGCGAGTCGAGCGCCAACGGCAATCGGCTTCGAGCGAGGAGCGTCGCCAGAACCTGTTGCGCAAGGAACTCGCGTGGTTGCGTCGCGGCGCCCCCGCTCGGACGACCAAGCCGAAGTTTCGCATCGATGCGGCGACCGCGCTGATTGCGGACGTGCCGCCGCCCCGCGACCGCGTCGAACTGTCCAAATTGGCGACGCAGCGCCTCGGCAAGGACGTCGTCGATCTGCTCGATGCCGGGTTCGCGTTCGGTGACAACGTCATTCTCGAGGACGTCGAGTGGCGCATCGCTCCTGGCGAGCGCACCGGGATCCTGGGTCGTAACGGTGCCGGTAAATCGACCCTCCTCGGGCTGATCGACGAGAGCCTGCACGCGACGAGCGGTCGCGTGAAGACGGGCAAAACAGTCAAGCTTCGACGTCTCGATCAGCGCCTCGAGGGGCTCGAGCGGTACATGAACGACCGAGTGAGTGCGGTGATCGCCGGGTTCAAGACGACGTACAACGCGGGTGGAATCGAATTGACACCTGGCCAGTTGCTCGAACGCCTCGGGTTTTCGAGTGCGCACATCCAAACCCCGGTCAAAGACTTGTCCGGAGGGCAAAAGCGCCGTCTGCAGATTCTGCTCATCCTGCTCGATGAACCGAACGTTTTGCTTCTTGACGAACCAACCAACGACCTCGACACCGACATGCTCGCGGCACTCGAGGACGTGCTCGACTCGTGGCCGGGAACACTGATTGTCGTCTCACACGACCGGTACCTTCTCGAGCGCGTGACCGACCAGCAGTACGCGGTCATTGGCAAACACCTTCGGCACCTTCCCGGCGGTGTAGACGAATACTTACGTTTGGATGCGCGTCCCGTCACCCCGATTTCGTCAGCGCCCGCCAAGACCGCCCCGAAGTTGACTGACCTGAGCGGAGCCGAGCGACACGCGCTCGACAAGGAATTCAAGTCACTTGAACGGCAAATTCAGAACCTCAAGGCTTCCATCGAAAAGATCCTCGCGCAGATGGCGTCTCACGACCAAACCGATTACGAGGGTCTCGCCAGAATCAGTGGCGAGCTCGGAACGGCGACCACGAACCTCGACGCGCTCGAACTTCGGTGGCTCGATGTCGCCGACAAACTCGGACGATAACGTCTAAAGCGTTGCTCGCCGTGGCTACCCGAAACGCCCTGAGATGTAGTCCTCGGTGCGAACATCTTTGGGGTTGGTGAAGATTTCTGAGGTACGGTCGAATTCAACCAGAACGCCCGTGCGATTTCCGGTCGTCTCGTCGGGTAGCGCGGTAAAAAACGCAGTGCGGTCGGCCACGCGAGCCGCCTGCTGCATGTTGTGAGTGACGATGACGATCGTGTAGTCCTTCGTCAGCTCTAACATCAAGTCTTCGATGCGCTTGGTGGCGATGGGGTCAAGCGCCGAGCAGGGCTCGTCCATGAGGATGATGTCGGGTTTGACGGCAATAGTTCGCGCGATACACAGGCGCTGTTGCTGCCCACCAGAGAGGCCGAAGGCAGTCTGCTTGAGTTTGTCTTTCACTTCGTCCCACAGTGCGGCCTGAGTCAACGCTTCTTCGACTAGGTCGTCCATATTGTCCGGCTTCATGCCGATCACTCGAGGACCGTAGGCGACATTGTCATAGATCGACTTGGGGAATGGGTTGGGTTTTTGGAACACCATGCCGATGCGTCGTCGGACTTCGATTGCGTCGACTTCGGGGGCGTAAATGTTTTCGCCGTGGAACGTGACGGAACCGGTCACTCGGGCGCCGTCAACGAGGTCATTCATGCGGTTGAGCGACCGCAACAGGGTTGACTTTCCGCATCCTGACGGACCGATGAGAGCGGTGATTTCATTTTTGCCAAAAGCCATGTTCACGTCGGAAACGGCGCGGAAACTGCCATAGAAGACGTCGACGTCTTGGCATTCGAGTGCGGGAATCACTATTTCTGAGACGGGACCGTGGTCGGCGGTAACGATGCGGACCGTCGTCTCGGCGCTTTTCTTCGTGCCGGACTTCTGGTCCGATTTTTTGACATTGTTCGTGGCCATGGTGTCTTTCTTACCAGCGCTGCTGGAATCGATTACGGATCGTAATGGCAATGGAATTCATGGCGAGGAGCAACCCGAGAAGCACGATGGATGTCGCGGCCGCAAGCACGTGAAATTCTTCTTGGGGCCGGCCGGTCCAGTTGAAGATCTGGATAGGCAGGGTTGTATACCCTGAAAACAATCCGTTCGGGTCGAACGAGACAAACACTAGCGCACCGAGGATCAGTAGCGGAGCGGCTTCTCCGAGGGCGCGAGAGAGCGCCAGGATCGACCCCGTCGCGATTCCGGGAACCGCGGACGGCAGTGTTTGGCGGAAGAGGGTCTGTAGGGGGGTAGCGCCGAGCGCCAAGGAGCCCTCGCGAATCTCGAGGGGGACGGCACGGAGGGATTCACGGGTGACGATGATGACGACCGGCAGAATGAGCAAACTAAGCGCCATTGCGCCGGCAATCACAATGTTTTTGTCGCGAACGCCCATCGCCGTCAACGCACCGAGTGTCAACAGTCCGTAAACAATCGAGGGGACCGCGGCGAGGTTTTGCACGTTGAGTTCGATGGCTCGGTTGAACCAATTTCGCCTGTTCGCAAACTCTTCCAAGTGGATGCCTGCAGCAATTCCCAACGGAAGAGTGAACAGTGCCGTGACCGAGATGACCATAAGCGAGCCCAAGATTGCGGGTCGGGCGCCCGCATCTTCGGGGGCCGAGGAAGGGAACTCGGTGAACATCCTCAAGTCAAGCCGCGCCGCGCCGTCTATCCAGGTGGTCACGATGAGGGTCAAAAGGAACACGAAAGCGAAAAAGACGCTGAACCACAAGAGGAACAGGAAGGCCATTGAGAGCGGACTGTTGTCTCCGCCGCGAACTCGGCCTCGTAATGAATTCGACTGGGAAAGTGATGTCATGGGCTCAGTACGCCTCTCGGAATCGACGAACGAGTGCGATGGAAATCCAGTTCATCAACAGAGTGATGGCAAACAACAACAAGCCCACGGCGTAGAGCGTGTCGTATTCGAGAGATCCCACCCGACTGTCTCCGAGAGCGGCGTTCGCGATGAATCCGGTCATGGTTTGTCCTTGTTCGAGCGGGCTGCCAACTATTCGGGCCTGTTGTCCCGCGGCGATTGCAACAATCATGGTTTCACCAATGGCACGAGAAACCCCGAGAACAACGGCGGCAATGATGCCGGACAGCGCCGCGGGAAAAACAACCCGAATCGTGGTCTGCATTTTGTTGGCGCCGAGCGCCGCTGACCCTTGCCTCATCGCCACCGGAACGGCACTCATCGCATCTTCGCTGATGGAGGCGATGGTGGGAATGATCATGACGCCCATCACGACACCGGCCGCGAGAACGCTGAACGATTCGGTCGGCAGTTGCAGCCATTCGCGGAATACGACGGTCTGCACGAAAATGAGGGCAAAGTAGCCGTAGACGACGGTGGGGATTCCGGCCAGGACTTCGAGAATCGGTTTCAGCACGCGACGCGCGCGAGGATGAGCGTACTCAGAGAGGTAAATTGCCGCACCCAACCCGAACGGAACTGCGACGGCTAGCGCAATCGCGGTGGTCCACGCGGTTGCGGTCACGAGTGGCAGGACGCCGAACGATGCGTCCGCAAACCGGGGCGCCCATCGGGTTCCAAAGAGGAAGTCAACGACGGGGATCTGCGCGAAGAATGAAATAGACGGAACCGCCAGCGCGATGAGGATTGCGGCGGTGATGAGTACCGTGAGAAATGCAGCGATTCGGAAAGCCCCGAGAATAGCTCGTTCAGCGGGACGTGATTTTGTGTTAAGAGATGTCAACCCCGACGGGTTGCCACGAACGGGCAAACCAGCCGGGGTTGACATTGTGCTCATGTTGTTGCCGGTGCTTAGCCGATTGAGGCGAGCTGTTCAGCCGCAACTGCAGCCTGGTCGGCGGTCAGCGGGATGAACGTTGCGAGAGCCGCGACCTCGGCCTGGTTCTCCATGTAGAAGTCAACGAAGCTCTTGACCTGTGCCTTCTCCATGTACGAGGTGTTCTTTACGTAAACGAAGAGCGGGCGTCCGAGCGGCGTGTAGCTGCCGTCCTGGACAGTTGCTTCGGATGCACCGACACAGCCTGCGCCGCCGTCGACCTCAACCGCGCGAACGAGGTCGGCGTTTGCGGTGACGTACGAGAGGCCGAAGAAGCCGAGGCCACCTTCAGCACCCGAGATTCCCTGGACGAGGACGTTGTCGTCTTCCGAGGGGCTGTAGTCGGTGCGGATTGCGCCTTCTTCACCGTTGATTGCACCGGTGAAGTAGTCGAACGTTCCCGAGTCGGTTCCGGGACCGAACAGTGCGAGCTCAACATCGGGGAATGACTTGTCAACTTGCTGCCACGAGGTGATGGTTCCTTCTGCATCGGGTCCCCAGATGGTGTTCAGCTGTTCGACCGTGAGGCACTGTGCGAAGGTATTGCTGGCGGGCACGACGACGGCGAGGCCATCGTTGGCGACGACGATTTCGGTGAACTCGATACCGGCTTCGGCGCAGATTGCGGCTTCTTCTTCCTTGATGGGACGCGATGCGTTCGAGAGGTCGGTTTCACCTGCACAGAACTTCTCGAATCCGCCGCCGGTACCAGAGGTTGCGACGGTGACGTTGATTTCGGGGGAAGCGTCGCGGAAGAGAGTGGCGGCCGCTTCGGTGAGGGGGGCAACGGTCGAGGATCCGTCGGCTACGACATTGGTCGTATCGACAGCTTGACCACCGCAACCGGTGAGTACGAGGGCTGCGACTGCCGCGGTAGCGGCGAATCCAGCGAGAGAAATTGCTTTCACAATTTTCCTTTCATTTGGGTTTCGTTGGATTTTTCCAACAAAGCCAATCGAACAAGACCGATGTGAACGGAGGGTTAACATCACGCTACTTCTAGGGACTTATATTTCGCTCCGCCTCCAGGATTCGAACCTAGACCGAACATCTCCAAAGGATGCCGTGCTGCCATTACACTAAGGCGGACTGCCACGAAGGGCAATCCCATTCTGCCCGAAATTTTTGGCGCATACGGCGCTTCGGCGGGCGCGCCGAGTGCCTAGTGCCAGAATGGTCACATGACCGATGCTTCTCTCGCTGTGGTGATTCTCGCCGCCGGTGAGGGAACGCGGATGAAATCCGCCACGGCCAAGGTTTTGCACCCCATCGCGGGTGTTCCGATGATCGGACACGTGTTGTCGGCGGTCGCCGCTCTTCACCCCGCTCACACCGTCGCTGTCGTGCGTCACGAGCGCGATGCGGTCGCCGAGGCAATCGCGGAATTGTCGGACGGCGTGGTTATCGTCGACCAGGACGACATAACTGGAACCGGTCGAGCGGTCGAACTCGCAATCGCGGCTCTCGCTGATTTTGACGGCGACGTCGTTGTTGTCTCGGGTGATGTTCCGCTGCTGGACGCCGAGACCCTGACCGACCTCATTGACGAACACCGCCAGCGCGAACGTTCCGCATCGGTCCTTTCGGCGCTGGTCGATGACCCATCGGGATACGGTCGAATCGTGCGCGATGATGCCGGCGAATTTCGGCGCATTGTGGAACACAAGGACGCCGCCGAAGACGAGCTTGGCATTTCTGAAATCAATTCCGGAACGTATGTGTTCCGAGCGTCGGCGCTCAAGGCCGCTCTCGCCAAGGTCGGCACCGCGAATTCTCAGGGCGAAAAATACCTCACCGACGTCATCGAACTTTTCGTGACCGACAGTCTCACCGTCGGTGCAAACCCCGTCTACGAATCGTGGGTCGTCGCGGGGGTCAACGACCGTGCGCAACTGTCCGACGCGCAGGCCAGGCTCAACGCGATGATTGTGCGCGGTCACCAAATGAACGGTGTCAGCATCGACGACCCGGCAACGACCTGGATCGACCGCGGTGTGTCCATCGAGCCCGACGCCCACATCTTGCCCGGGACGTTCCTCAAGGGCGCGACGAGCATCGCGTGTTGCGCGACGGTCGGCCCCGACACGACGCTGCGCGATTGCGAGATTGGTGAGAACGCGACCGTCAGCCGAACCGATGCAACGCTCGCCGTCATCGAGGCGAACGCGACGGTCGGCCCGTTTTCGTACCTGCGACCCGGAACCGTCCTCGGCGAAGGCGGCAAAATTGGTGCGTTCGTCGAAACCAAAAATGCGCAAATCGGTCGCGGCAGCAAGGTGCCGCACCTGTCGTACATCGGCGATACGACGGTGGGCGAAGGCTCGAACATCGGTGCCGGAACCATCACCGCGAACTATGACGGTGTGGCTAAGCACCCGACCGTCATCGGATCGCATGTGCGCACCGGCTCGCACAACGTCTTTGTCGCTCCCGTCACGATTGCGGACGGTGCTTACACGTCGGCCGGAACCGTCGTTCGACGAAACGTCCCAGCGGGGTCGCTGGGAATGACGGTCGCTGGGCAGCGCAACGTCGAGGGTTGGGTCGAAAACAATCGATCAGGCACTGCGTCCGCTGAGGCCGCGACTCACGCGATAAAGGAAAGCGAGTAGTCCGATGAACAACATGGAGTTGGCGGGCAAAAAGAAGCTCATTCTCATTTCGGGCCGAGCCCACCCCCAACTCGCGTTGGACATCGCCGATGAACTCGGCATTTCACTTCTACCTACCGAAGCTCGCACGTTTGCGAACGGCGAAATCTATGCCCGATTCGACGAGAGCGTGCGCGGAACGGATGCGTTCGTCATTCAGTCGCACTGCAACCCCATCAACGAATGGCTCATGGAACAGCTCATCATGGTCGACGCTCTTAAGCGCGCGAGTGCCAAGCGCATCACCGTCGTTGCGCCGTTCTACCCTTATGCCCGCCAAGACAAGAAGAGCAGAGGGCGCGAGCCGATTTCTGCGCGCCTCATCGCTGATCTATTCAAGACCGCCGGAGCCGACCGCATCATGTCGGTTGACATTCACGCTCCTCAGATTCAGGGATTCTTCGATGGACCGTTCGACCACCTGTTCGCGATGCCACTTTTGTTGGAACACTGCCGTGCGCAACTGGATTCGTCCACTCTGACCGTGGTGAGCCCCGACATGGGCCGCGTTCGTGTTGCCGACATCTGGAGCGACAAGCTTGGCGCGCCCCTCGCGCTCATCCATAAGCGCCGTGATCCGATGATTGCGAACCAGGTCTCGGTGCACGAAATCGTCGGTGACGTTGATGGCCGCGTGTGCCTCATTGTTGACGACTTGATTGACACGGGGCGAACCATCGTCAAGGCCGCCGAGGCGCTCAAGAACGCCGGGGCGAAGGGCGTTGTCGTGGCGGCAACGCACGCGGTGTTCTCTGACCCCGCGACCGAAATCTTGCAGGCCGACTTCATCGACAAGGTTGTCGTCACCGACTCCCTGCCGATTCCCGAAGAAAAGCGTTGGGACCGGCTGGAAATCCTGTCGATCGCGCCGACCATCGCGGCGGCGATTCGCGAGGTCTTCGGCGAGGGCTCGGTTACCGGAATGTTTGACGGGGCTGCTTAACCCTTGACCTCTCGTTCGTCGGGAATCTTCTGGGGGTTCCTCGGGGTTCTCGCGTTCTCGTTCACCGTTCCGCTGACTCGCGTCGCGGTCGACGGGATGAGCCCTCTGTTTATCGGCTCTGGGCGCGCAGTGCTCGCGGCGATACTCGCCACTATCGTCTTGGTCGCAACCCGTCAGAAACTTCCGAACGCCCGCCAGTTCCGGCACCTGGTTGTGGTCGGCGCGGGTGTTGTCGTGGGCTTTCCTTATTTCACGTCGTTTGCGCTGCAGACGGTGCCGGCGTCACACGCGGCTGTCGTCATCGGGTTGTTGCCCGCCGCGACCGCCGTGGTCGCTGTCGTCCGAACCAGCGAGAGGGTTCACGGGCGGTTCTGGGTTTTCGCGATCTTGGGCGCGATTTCGGCGATTTCGTTTGCGAGCGTCGCGGCCGGTGAATTCGGCCACTTCGAATGGGCCGACCTGCTTTTGGTCGGGGCCGTCATTACCTCGGCCATCGGTTACAGCGAAGGCGCAATCGTGTCGCGTGACCTCGGGTCGTGGCAAACGATTTCGTGGACGCTCGTAATCTGGTCGCCCGTGATGATCATCATGACCGTCGTCTCGGTCGCCACCGAACCCATCACCGCAACGCCGTGGCAGTGGGCGGCATTCGTGTACCTCGGCGCGGTGTCGATGTACTTGTCGTTCTTCGGGTGGTATCGCGGGCTCGCAATCGGACCAATCACGACTGTGAGCCAGGTGCAACTGATTCAGCCGGTTTTGTCCATCGTCTGGGCCGCCTTGTTGCTCGGCGAAGTCATCAGCATCGATATCGCCGTCGGCGGGGCCGCCGTGATTGCGTGCGCTGCTCTTGCGGTGCGCACGCGCCTCAAATCGTAAACGTGTAAAAAATCCGTCTAATTTTTTACAGGTTATCCGAACATGTCAATAGACTATTGACATGTCTTTTCACGCAGAGGTCGCACACAACGACCTCCCCTTGATTCCACCCAACCTCGTCGTTGAGACGATCGAGGTGTTGCGCGCCACGACTGCAGCGCGGGTCGCAATCATGGAACTCGACACTCGAAGCCGATACATCCCGAACCCTGCGGTGCTCATCAACGCGATACCTGTCGTCGAGGCACAAGCGAGTTCCGAGATTGAGAACATCGTCACGACGACCGACGAGATGTTCCAGGCGGATATCCAAGGGCTCGCGGGTGCAGACCCCGCAACGCGAGAAGCACTGCGGTATCGCACGGCGCTGCGAGTTGGTTTCGACTCGATTGGTCAACGACCGCTATCGACCAGCACGGCAACGAGCATCTGCTCGGCAATCCTCGACCACGACACTGCGATTCGCACTGATGCCGGGACGTTCATCGGAAACCCGTTGACAAAATCTGTGACCTATACGCCTCCGACCGGTCGTGACAATCTGATTCGTCTCATGTCGAACTGGGAGGACTACATCCACCGGCGCGACGAGGTCGACCCACTCGTTCGCCTCGCTGTTGCCCACTATCAATTCGAGGCGATTCACCCGTACCCCGACGGGAATGGTCGAACCGGCCGCATCCTCAACCTGTTGTTGCTTGCTGAGTGGGGTCTGCTCGAATTGCCCGTGCTGTACCTGTCGCGATACTTCATCACCACAAAGGCGGAATACTACGAGCGACTCATGGGCGTGACTGCTCGCGGCGAATGGCACGAGTGGATTCTGTACTTTGTGCGCGGTGTCGAAACCACGGCGTTGTCGGCAACGGCGACGGTCAACCGCATCCTTCACGCGCATCTAGAGGTTCGGGATCGGATTTGCGGCGAGTTCGGGGTCGCGAATTCCGCGCTGCTCGAGGTGCTGTTCACGCAACCCTATTCGCGTATTCGCGACGTCGTCGCGGGTTGCCTGGTCAGTCGCCCGACAGCAACGAAGTGGCTCGACCGGCTCGAGGCGATTGGCGTGTTGGGCTCACACCGGGTGGGACGCGATCGGCTCTTCGTCAACCGTGCGTTCGTCGCCGCACTGTATGGCGACGGCTAACGCGGCTTGAGGGTGATGTCACCGATCGGCAGACGCTCGGCCCTGAAACTATTGACGGTGTCTTTCGACGGATAGCCCAACGCGATTCCGCACAATAACTTGTATTGCTTCGGCACGGTGAATTCTTTCCGCACCGGGTCAGACCAGACTGCCAGTGCACCTTGGGCGCAGGTACCGAGCCCGCGGGCGTGTGCCGACAGCATGAGGTTCTGCATGAACAGCCCCGCGTCGGAAACGGCGTAGGTCGGTAATCCCTTGTGCGCGAAGACAAAGATCGCGACGGGGGCTCCGAACATGTCGAAGTTTCGTGCCCACTGCTCGTCGCGACCGACCTTGTCTCCGCGGGCGACACCGATGTGCGCGTACAGGTCTCGGCCGATCTTCTGGCTACGAGGCTGCACGTCTTTCGGATACGGGCGCCACACCTGATAGTCACTCGTCGGCAAGCCGTCGCGTTTGAGGAAAAACATCACCTTGTCCCACCACGAGCCACGAAGCGCTGGGCCGACAATCGCCCATCGGCGCTGCAATTCGGTCGAAATCCGATCACGCACCTCACCCGTCGCCACCGCGACCATGTAGGGGCGGGTGTTCGACCAGCTCGGGGCGGTCATCGCGTCGGTCAGAACCGCGTCGATGATGTTCTGCGGAACCGCCGTGGGCAGGAAGTCGCGAGTGCTGCGTCGTGAAGCTAGCAGGGCGCTGAATTTGGCGGAGTCCATAGTTGGCATTGTGCCGTTCGACGGGCAGCGGCTATTTCAGTTCGGCCAAGACCTGGTCGATAATCGCAAGTCCGCGACGCGCCTCGTCCTCGGTGATGACACACGGCGGCACGACGTGCAGGCGGTTGTCGGCCATGAACGGGACGAGTCCAGCGGCGAACAGCGCCGTCCTGAGCTTCCCCATCCAGGCGGCATCAACGGGGGTACGTGCCCCGCGATCGGTGACGAACTCGACAGCCCAGAACACTCCGGAACCGCGGACATCGCCGATGACGTCGTGCTTGGCCTGCAATTCGCGAAGGCCGGGGCCAAGAACGTTGGCTCCGATGGAACGGGCGTTCTCGATGATGCCTTCGTCCTCCATCGCGGTGATTGCGGCGACGATACTGGCGGTCGCGAGCGGGTGGCCCGAATAGGTGAGGCCGCCGGGGAAGACGCGCTCGTCGAACGTTTTCGCGATGTGATCGGCAATCAGCACGCCGCCGACGGGGATGTAACCCGAGTTGACACCCTTCGCGAAGGAAACCAGGTCGGGAACGACGTCGAACGCATCGAACGCAAACCACTCACCCGTTCGGCCGAAGCCGGCCATGACCTCGTCGAGGATGAGGACGATTCCGTACTTGTCAGCGAGGGCTCGAACGCCCTTGAGGAACCCGGGTGGGGGAGTCAGGATTCCTGCGGTGCCTGGAACAGTTTCGAAAAGGAACGCCGCAATCGATTCCGACCCTTGAGCCTGGATGACACGCTCGAGGTGGTGCAGGGCGCGCTCCGATTCCTGTTCCGGAGTGGTCGACCAGTATTCGGTGCGGTATAGATATGGTCCGAACAGGTGCAGGTGACCGCGGGCGTATTCGTTGGGGATTCGGCGCCAATCGCCCGTGGCGACGATGGCCGCCCCGGTGTTGCCGTGATACGAGCGATAGAACGAGAGGACCTTGTCGCGGCCCGTGTGAATCCGCGCCATGCGAACCGCGTTTTCGACCGCGTCAGCGCCACCGTTGGTGAAGAACACCTTGTGGAAGTTCGCGGGCGCGTGGTCGAGAATCTTTTGCGCGGCGAGTGCTCGCATGTTGTTCGCGTGGGCCGGGGCGACGGTGGTGAGGATGTCGGCCTGCGCCTTGATCGCCTCGACGACCTTGGGGTGCTGGTGCCCGATGTTGACGTTGACGAGCATGCTCGAGAAGTCGAGGTACGTGTTGCCCTCGTAATCCCAGACCTCGCAGCCTTTCCCGCCGGCGATAACGAACGGCGCGAGGGTGGACTGAGCCGACCACGAATGGAACACCGAGCCGGTGTCGGCCGTTCGAACAGCGTCGTTTGTGGTGGGGGTCTGGAGCGAATCGTTCATGCATCTACTTTATGGGATTTTAGGTCCGGTGAAATGGCGTGAGTGGCCCGTGGTCTGGCCCACTTTAGTGCGTATCTTCCGCCGAAATCTCGGTGCGATTGCCTGACCACAGCGTGTGGAACGTGCCGGGCTTGTCGATGCGCTTGTAGGTGTGGGCTCCAAAGAAGTCGCGCTGGCCTTGAATGACAGCGGCGGGCAGGCGGTCGGCGCGAAGGCCGTCATAGTAAGACAGTGACGATCCGAAAGCGGGGGCGGGAATACCGGCTTCGGTCGCGGCGATGACAACCCGGCGCCATGCGGCCTGTGCGCCCGAGACAGCAGTGGCGAAGTACGGCGCGGCCATGAGTAGCGCGAGGGACTCGTCGGTGCGATACGCATCGGTGATGGGGTTGAGGAACTGGGCGCGAATGATGCAACCACCGCGCCAGATGCGGGCGACCTCGCCGAGGTTGATGTGCCAGTTGTATTCGGCTGCGCCGGCGCGAATCGCGTCGAAGCCCTGCGAATAGGCGACGATTTTGGAGGCGTAGAGGGCCTGACGGACGTCCTCGATGAACGCCTCGACATCCGTCACGGTGAACGAGTCGGGGCCGGGCATTCCCGCAGCCAGAGCGCGCTGCTCGCGGTGCGACGAAAGTCCGCGGGCGAACACGGCCTCGGCGATTCCCGAAACGGGGGTTCCGAGTGACAGGGCGGTCTGAACGGTCCAGACTCCGGTGCCCTTGGAACCGGCCTCGTCGAGAATGACGTCGACCAGTGGCTTGCCTGTCGCATCGTCGACCTGACGCAGAACTTCGCCCGTGATCTCGATGAGGTACGACTCGAGTTCGCCCTTGTTCCACTCGGTGAACACGTCGGCGATTTCGGCGGGGGACTTGCCCGTTCCGCGACGGATGAGGTCGTACGCCTCGGCAATCAACTGCATGTCGGCGTATTCGATGCCGTTGTGGATCATCTTGACGAAGTGGCCAGCGCCGTCGGTGCCGATATGAGTCACACAGGGTTCACCGTCAACAACGGCGGCGATTGACTTCAGAATGGGCCCGAGCGTTTCCCAGGCCTCAGCCGAACCGCCCGGCATGATCGATGGCCCCAGGAGAGCGCCCTCTTCACCGCCCGAGATTCCGGCGCCGACAAAGTTGATTCCCGTCTCGCGCACGGCTTTTTCACGGCGAATCGTGTCGGTGAACAGAGCGTTTCCGCCGTCGACGATGATGTCGCCCGGCTCGAAGACCTCACACAACTGGTCGATGACCGCGTCGGTTCCGGCGCCCGCCTTAACCATGATGATGGCGGTGCGGGGCTTGGATAGTGACGCCGCGAATTCCTGGACCGTCTTGGCCGGCAGGAAGTTTGCTTCGGGGTGAGCGTCGACGAGGTGTTTTGTCTTGTCCCACGAACGGTTGTAAATGGCGACGCAGTTGCCCTCGCGACTGGCGAGGTTTCGGGCCAGATTCGAGCCCATGACCGCAAGACCGACGACACCGATGTTGGCCTGAGACATTCACACTCCGTTCGAGAAATCCAATGAAAAAAGCGCGTGGAAATCAATTCCCAGCCTATCCGATAGGCTGAAACCGAACTTCGGCGAGGGATTTACGAATCCGTGATTGACGCGGTGGGTCGACCTTGGTCCTCCTCACGCTTCCGGCGTTCGAGTTGAAACACCAACCAGGGATCACCACCCCGCGAAAGGCACCATCATGGCTGAACAATTTGCACTCAAGGGCGAAGAACGCGCGTCCTTCGGTAAAGGCGCGGCGCGGAAGCTCCGCGCACTCGGAAACGTCCCCGCGGTCATCTACGGTCACGGCGAAGACCCTCGTCACGTGATGGTCAACGCACACGAACTGAGCCTCCTCGTCCGTCACAAGAACGTGCTCATCGACCTCGACGTGAACGGTAAGAAGGAACTCGTTCTCGTGAAGGACGTCCAGAAGGACTACGTCCGTCAGGTCATCGAGCACGTCGACCTCGTCATCGTCAAGAAGGGCGAGACCGTCACGGTCAACATCCCCGTCGCAGTTATCGGACACCCGTTCCCCGGAACCGTTGCGATGCTCGAGCACCAGACCATCCAGGTCGAGGCCGAAGCGACGCAGATTCCCGAGCACCTCGAGGTCGACGTCACCGGAATGCTTGAGCACACGCACATCTCGGCGAAAGACGTCGCTCTTCCCGCCGGAGTCAAACTGCACCTCGACCCCGAGGCGATTATCGTCGCTATCCAGGCTGTTCCTAGTGCCGAGTCGCTGGGCACCGAGACGGCTGTTGTCGCCGAAGCCGCTCCGGCCGCGGAAGAGTCCGCCGAATAATCATGACCGATGCGTGGCTCGTAGTCGGGCTTGGGAATCCCGGGCCTGACTACGCCGCGCATCGCCATTCCGTCGGTCACCGCGTGATTGACAGCCTCGCCGAGCAGATCGGCGAGAAGCCGAAGCGTCACAAGTCCATCGCGATGGTCGCCGAGGGTCGCTTTCAATCCGGCACCGACCGGGTGATTCTGGCTACTCTGATGTGTTTCATGAATGTGTCGGGTGGGCCTATCGGGCAACTCGCGAAGTTCTTCGGCATCGACCCCGACCACGTCATCGTCATCCACGACGATGTCGACCTGCCCTTCGACACCGTCCGCATCAAGGCGGGTGGCGGTCACGGCGGTCAAAACGGTGTTCGTTCGACCATCGACCACATCGGTGCGGAATTCCTGCGCGTTCGTGTTGGGGTGGGGCGCCCCGCCGGCCAGAAAGACACGGCGGCACACGTCCTTGAACCCTTCACCAAGGTCGAACGCGAAACCCTTCCGAACCTCATCGCCGATGCGGCCGGTGCCGTCGAATCGATTGTTCTCGAGGGCCTCGCGCAGGCGCAACTGCGGTACCACTCGCCCTCGTGATTTCGCCCAGCCGTAGACTGTCGAGGTGAGTCTTCGGGGAGTGGCATCGGTGTTGGTGGATGCCGCGAACCAACTTCGCGGCCCGGCACTCTCTCTCGAAGACGGCGCCCGCGCCCCCCTGATCGCCGCGATGTGCCGCGAGCCGAAACTCGTCTTGCTTGTCACCGCGACGGGCAACGAAGCCCAGGCGATGTCCGAGTCGCTCGCGACCTGGGGTGTCCGGTCCCTGATTTTTCCGTCGTGGGAGACGCTTCCGCACGAACGACTCAGCCCCTCGAGCGAGACGGTCGCGAACCGAATTGCGACGCTGCGAGCACTTCGCACCTGGAACGGCATCGAGAGCCTCGTCATCATTGCGAGCGTTCGGGCGGCGCTGCAGCCGCTCGCCGCTGACCTTGCCGACCGGCCACTCTTCACGATTTCGGTCGGGGAACGGCGCGACCTGCTCGAGGTGTCGCGGTCGCTCGTCGAACTGGGTTATCAACGTGTCGACCTCGTGTCGCGCCGAGGTGAGGTTGCACTGCGAGGTGGAATCCTCGACGTGTTCCCGCCTCTCGCCGCCCACCCCGTTCGCGTCGATTTCTTTGGTGACGACATCGACGAGATTCGCGAGTTCGCGGTGTCCGATCAGCGTTCGCTTGGGTTAGTCAAATCGGTCGAGATTACTCCGGTTCGCGAGATTGCTCTGACCGCCGAGGTGCGCGCCAAGGCGCGGAAACTTGCTGACACGATTCCGGCTCTGCGGTCGATGGCCGAGCCCATCGCCGAGGGCATCGGCGTGATTGGCATGGAGTCGCTCTTGCCGGTTCTCGTCGACGAGGTCGTGCCTCTGATGGACTATTTCCCCGAGACGTCCACCGTCATCGTGGTCGGTCCCGACCGGGTCCGCGCCCGCGCCGAGAGCCTTCGCATCACGAACCAAGAATTCCTCGCCGCCGCCTGGAACCAGGTGGGGGACGGCGGTGTGGTGCCGATCAATGTCGACAAGGCCGACTTCGTCGAGTTCGACCAGTTCCGTGCCGATGTCGCGCGCCGCGACTATTTCACGATGACGGCGCTGAACTCGGGGCTCGAGGAACGGGTTGAATCGAAGCCGATTCCGTCGTTTATTGGCGACCCTGACGGTGCCGTGAACTTCGTTGGCGAGAGGCTCGCGGCGAGGGGGATCGTCATTGTCGTCGCCGCCGGTCACGGAACGCTCGAACGTGCCGGCGACCTTCTGGCCGAAGCGGGGCTCGCCGCTCGGCCCGTCGAGTTCGTGCCCGACAACCCAGAGACTGGCGTCGCCTATTTGGTGCAGGGGACCATCGACCACGGTGTCGAGATATCCGCCGCGTCGCTGACGGTCATGGGCGAAACGGAATTCTTTGGGCGCCGCGAGACGCGGGGCAGCCGCGATACGACTCGACTCGCGTCGAAACGGAAAGCCACGGTCGACCCGCTTCAGTTAACGAAGGGCGATTTCGTCGTTCACGAAACGCACGGAATCGGAAAGTTTCTCGCGCTCGTTGAGCGCGAAATTGTCATCTCGGCCAAGACGAAACAAAAAGCCCTGCGCGAATACCTCGTTTTGGAATACGCGCCGAGCAAGCGCGGCTTCCCCGGCGACAAGTTGTACGTTCCGACCGATCAGTTGGGGCTTGTGTCGAGGTACGTCGGCGGGGAAGACCCGAGCCTGTCCAAGATGGGCGGGTCGGATTGGTCGTCGACGAAGGGTCGTGCGCGGAAGGCCGTTCGTGACATTGCGGTGGGGCTCGTCAAGTTGTATGCGGCCCGAGCCGCGAGCCGCGGATTCGCGTTCCCGCCCGACACCCCGTGGCAGCGCGAACTCGAAGACGCGTTCCCGTATCACGAGACCCCCGACCAGTTGACGACGATCGACGAGGTCAAGGCCGACATGGAGAGCGAAGTCCCGATGGACCGCCTGTTAGCGGGGGACGTCGGTTTCGGCAAGACCGAGGTCGCGGTTCGCGCCGCGTTCAAGGCGGTCATGGCGGGCAAGCAGGTCGCGATCATCGCTCCGACTACTCTGCTGGTTCGACAGCACATCGAGACGTTCCGCGAACGATTCGCCGGATTCCCCGTGACGCTCGCACCGCTGTCGCGATTCCAGACCGACGCCGAGGCGAAACACACGCTGGCGTCGCTCGCTGATGGCTCGGTCGATGTCGTCATTGGAACACACCGCTTGCTGTCGAAAGGCATCTCGTTCAAAGAACTCGGGCTCGTCGTCATCGACGAGGAACAGCGCTTCGGCGTCGAGCACAAGGAGACACTGAAACAACTGAAGACCAACGTCGACGTGTTGTCGATGAGCGCGACCCCGATTCCGCGCACGCTCGAGATGGCAATCGCGGGGATTCGCGAGATGTCGACGTTGGCGACACCGCCCGAGGAACGTCACCCCGTCCTCACGTATGTCGGCCAGTATTCGGACGAACAGGCCGCTGCCGCCATCAAGCGCGAACTGTTGCGCGAGGGGCAAGTGTTCTACGTTCACAACCGCGTGTCGACGATTCCGGGAGTCGCCGCGCGTCTCGCGGAACTCGTCCCCGACGCGCGCATCGCCATCGCCCACGGGAAAATGCCAGAGGAGGCGCTCGAAAAGGTCATGGTCGACTTCTGGGAACGCCGTTTCGACGTGCTCGTGTCGACGACGATCGTCGAGACGGGACTTGACATCCCGAACGCGAACACGCTCATCATTGACCGCGCCGACAAGTACGGACTGAGTCAATTGCACCAGTTGCGCGGACGCGTCGGCCGATCGCGCGAACGGGCGTATGCGTATTTCCTCTACGACCGCGACCACGAACTGAGCGAGACCGCTTACGAGCGCCTGAAGACCATCGCCCAGAACTCGGATCTTGGCGGTGGAATGGCGATCGCGCTGAAAGACCTCGAACTGCGCGGAGCCGGCAACCTGCTCGGTGGCGAACAGGCTGGTCACATCGCCGGTGTTGGTTTCGACCTGTACCTGCGGATGATTTCCGAAGCGATTGGCGAGTTCAAGGGCGAGGCCGCCCCCGAGTCGAACGATCTGCGACTCGAGATTCCGGTTGATGCGCGAATCCCCGAGGACTACATCGAGAGCGAACGCCTGCGCCTCGAGGCCTACCAAAAGCTGTCGGCAGCGTCGTTCCCCACGGCCGCCGTCGACGCGATCGACACCGAACTCGACGAGATGCGCGACCGTTATGGCGAGCCGCCAGCGCAAGTGCTCACGTTGGCGAACGTCTCACGGCTTCGCCGGCAAATCGCCGAACTCGGCATCACTGAACTCATTCCCGCCGGCCCGAACCTTCGTATCGTCGGACCGGAACTTCTTGATTCTCGGCAAGCGCGGCTCGTGCGGCTGTATTCGGGTGCTCGATACGTTCAGGCGATGTCGGCCGCGCTTATCCCGATGTCGACGCGCGAGGGCGACGACCTCATCGAGTGGGTGCGCGACCTCGTCGACGCCATCTATGGTGAAACCACATGAGCGACCCCACCCACCCCGAACTCGACGCTCTGATTGCCGTGATGGCGAGATTGCGCGGCGAGGACGGTTGCGCGTGGGACCGCGAACAGACACACGAGTCGCTGCTCAAGTATTTGATCGAAGAGAGCCACGAGTTCATCGACGCCGTCGAATCGGGCGATCGAACGCACATGATTGAGGAACTCGGCGATGTGTTGTACCAGGTGTTGTTTCACGCCGATCTAGCGGCCGCCGACCCCGACAGACCCTTCACTATTGAGGATGTTGCTCGCGTCGCCCGAGAGAAGATGGTGGGCCGCCACCCGCACGTGTTTGGCGATGTCACCGCCGACACCGCCGACGAGGTCGTCGCCAACTGGGAGAAGTGGAAAGCCGCCGAGAAGCCGGAACGGACCTCCGCGTTTGAGGGGCTCCCGAAGGGACTCCCCGCACTTGCTCTCGCCGACAAGGTCATCGGCAAACTCGACGAGTCGCCGACCCCGTCAGAACTCGTGACCGAGAAGACGAGCGAGGACGACCTGGGGGACCTGCTCGTGGCGATTGTGTCGGCGGCCCGAGCGAACGGACTCGACGCCGAACGTGCCCTGCGCACCGCGGTGCGCCGCGTTATCGCCGACGCCGAGCGCTAAGACTTGCGGGTTCGTACCCGAATCATGGCGAGAATTAACGTCGCAACGACGAGAAACGCACCCTGGCCGATTGCCCCGGCAACGAAACCGGACTGCGTTTCGGCGATGATGTCGCGCGGATCATCCTGACCGTTGTTCGGGTACGGCGTTCCGAATTCTGCAATTTTCGCGCACTCATCGTCGATGATGGGCTCGGAACTCACGGGAATCTGCAGTGAGCGCGATGCGACATCGACGCTGGAAAACAGATCGAGCGGAACTGCAATCGCCGGCATGGGTGGCTGGGGCTCGAAGCCCTGGTCCTCGTAACCCGGCATGACGTAATCACCGATGGCCGGAGTGATCGACGCGCTGACGAGTGCAAGGGGGCTGGTCGCAATGATCGCCGAGACGCCCGTGTAATCGGTGAGAAGCGCGGTCGATGTTGACGGTGCCTTTGCGCACGTCGGATTCAGCGGATACCCGGTTTCTGGATCGAGCGGTTCATCGCCGTCTTCCCAGTTGATGTAGTAGGTCTGGGTCGTCTGTGTGACGGGCGGCGCGAAGGTTGCCGTTGCCACCACGAGAATCGGGCCGAGAGTGATTCCCGCGATGAGGGTGAACGCCGTCACCGTCGCAGCGCTTCCGGATTTCAGCGCCCAGTGAGCGAGAGCTACCAGCAGCGCAATCACGCCTACTTCGAGGACCGTCGTCCCGAGGACCGGTAGCCACACGTCCGAGCTGACCGCGGTCGAGAGAATCGCCCACAACATTGCGGGAGCGGCCACAACGACAAACGACAAACCGACCACGACGGTCAATAAATAGGTGTGCGGGAATGAAAGTTGCCCTAACTGTTCGCGAATCGAGATGAATACCGTGGCGATACCCAGCAACAAGGCGACGAGCACGAGGAAGGTCACGAACGAAAAGGCCATTCGACCGGCATCCGTGCCCGCGGCCGCAGCCGCTTCGCTTGCGACGGTGAGGGCCACGATGAGCAGGGATGTTCCCGCCATGACGGCGAGGAGCGTAAACCACATCCCTGTCCGAATCGAGGCAGAGATGGTTGCGAACAGTGGGGGGACTCCGTTAGTGCTCATGTTTACAGTGTCTCACCGAAACCGCGCGGTGACCTGCGTTCAGGAGAGCGCCGTCGAACTGTGAAACAATGGGCGAATGGCGACGGTGAACCCACCCCGAGGGATGCGCGACTTCGTCCCCGCCGAAAAGTCAGCACGAGACCGCGTTCTCGCCATCATTCGCGAGTCGTATCGCGCGAACGGGTTCGATGAAATCGAGACCCCCGTCGTCGAAGAATCGTCGCGACTTTCTGCCGGACTCGGTGGCGAGAACGAAACGTTGGCGTTCGGAATCCTCAAGCGCGGACTATCCAACGAAGACATCGCGGCGGCGACTTCCACCGACGATCTCGTCGACATGGGTTTGCGCTACGACCTCACCGTCCCGCTCACGCGCTTTTATGCGACCAATCGCGCCGAACTTCCGCCGGTATTCCGCGCCATCCAGATTGCGCCGGTGTGGCGCGCCGAACGCCCGCAAAAGGGCCGATTTCGTCAGTTCGTGCAGTGCGACATCGACATCATCGGCGAAACAGGAATTCTCGCTGAAGTCGAACTCATTACGGCCACCGCCGCGACCCTAGATCGCCTCGGAGTCACTGGCACCACAATTCGACTCAACGACCGACGAATCTTGTTCGGCATGCTCGATGCTCTGGGTCTGTCGGATACCGATTCGGCGCTGATTACTCTCGACAAGCTCGACAAAATCGGCACCGACGGGGTGATCGCCGAACTTCGCGAACGCGGGGCGACCGATTCGGCGCTCGCGGGCCTCGAGGCGCTGCTCGGGCAACACTCGAACCCGACTTCGGCACCGACGCTCGAGGCGATGACCGCCGCGCTACCCGCGGGAGTCGCGCCCGTCGCGGTCGCCGAACTCGCCGGCATCGCCGCAGCGGTTGGCCACGGAGTCTCGATCGTGTTCGATCCGTTCCTCGTTCGCGGAATGGGCTATTACACCGGCGCAATCTTTGAGGTCGCTCACCCCGACCTCGGGTATTCACTCGGCGGGGGAGGGCGTTACGACGGCATGATCGGTCGATTCCTCGGAACCGAAGTCCCCGCCGCCGGAATCTCGCTCGGGTTCGAACGACTCGTAGACCTTGTCACCACGGAATCGGCTGTCGATTCAGACGCGGTCGCGGTTATATACGACCCCGCGCTGTCGACGACCGAGCTCATCGACCAGAAAAGGTTGCTCGTGGCAGAGGGTTTGCGAGTTCGGCTCGTTCACAAGACCAAGAACACTCGCGCAATTCTCGATCAACTCGAGAAAGACGGATTCCGACGGTACGCCTTTCTCAATCCCGGGGAACCCCTCGAATGGAAGACGATCGGCTAACGCCCTAATCTGGAACTAACCACCACCAAGGAGAACCCTGTGTCCGCTATTGCCTTTGT
>JBEENB010000002.1:0-87847 GCA_041192365.1 Actinomycetota bacterium
GCGGCGATGAGAGATTCGTTTCCGATGATCGCTCCCGACAAAACCGTTGCGTTCATTCCGATGAGGCAGTCGTCGCCGATGGTGCAGCCGTGAACCACGGCAGCGTGACCGATCGAAACTCCACTGCCAATGACCGTCGGTTTGTCGTCGTCACAGTGCACCGCGACGTTGTCTTGGATGTTCGAGCCGTCACCGAGCGAAATCGAATTGACGTCTCCCCGCAGAACCGCCCCGAAAAACACGGAGGCATTCGAACCGATTGTCACCCGACCGACGACCATCGCGCTGGGTGCGATCCATGCGCCATCGGCAACAACTGGCTCGTGTCCATCGAATGCGCGCTTCATGCCCTCAAGAGTATGCCGTTACTCGAGCAACTGGCGAACAAACACGTGCGGAGTGAATCCCGTCAGGTCATCGATTCCCTCACCCTGCCCGACCAGTTTGACCGGAATGCCGGATAGTTCCTGAACCGCAAAGACGAAGCCGCCGCGTGCACTTCCGTCGAGTTTCGTGAGAACCAGACCCGTGACTCCGGCTTGTTTGAGAAACGCTTCTGCCTGATTGAGTCCGTTCTGGCCCGTCGTCGCATCAAGAACCAGAAGCACCTCGGAAATCGGAACGTTCTTCTCGACCACGCGTTTGATCTTGGCGAGTTCGTCCATCAACCCGGACTTGTTGTGAAGCCGACCGGCCGTGTCGATGATGACAATCTCGTGACCGTCGGCGACAGCGCGTTCAACGGTCTGAAAGGCGACAGCGGCGGGGTCTTGACCGTCCTGTTGCGGTTTGACGATGTCGACACCGGCGCGCTCGGCCCAGGTGGCGAGTTGCTCGACGGCCGCGGCGCGAAACGTGTCCGCAGCCCCTACAAGGACGCGCTTGCCGCGCGTGGCGATGAACTTTGCTAATTTGCCGATCGTCGTGGTCTTGCCGACACCGTTGACGCCGACAACCAGCACGACGGCGGGTTTCCCGGGTTCGGAAGCCAACGACAGCGTCGGATCGAATGCGGCAAGGCGGTCTTCGAGGACTTCGCCGAGGATGCGACGAAGGTCATCGGTGTCGAGGGTCGCAGACACGTCCGCAATCGCGTGGACAGCCCCAATGACCTCGTCAGTCACACGCGGGCCGAAATCGGCCTGGAGTAACGTGTCCTCAAGGTTTTCCCAGTCCTCGGGCTCGACCTGACGCACCCCCGCAAAGAGGTTCGTGAACGCCTTGGATAAGGACCACGCCATGTGCCGAGCCTACGCTTCGACCTTCGATGCGATGCGTTGCCCCACGACGGCACTGACCCCGTCGTCCCGCATTGATACGCCGTAGAGCGCGTCGGCGATTTCCATCGTGCGTTTCTGGTGAGTGATGATGATCAACTGCGACGAGGTGCGAAGTTGTTCGAAGATGCTGAGAAGTCGGCCGAGGTTGGCGTCATCGAGGGCGGCCTCAACCTCGTCGAGGATGTAGAACGGAGACGGACGTGCCGTGAAGATGGCGACGAGTAGGGCCGCCGCAGCGAGCGAGCGCTCACCGCCCGACAACAGCGACAAGCGCTCGATTTTCTTTCCGGCCGGCTTAACGCTGACCTCGATTCCGGTGGTCAATGGCGAGTCCGGGTCGGTGAGCGTGAGGTGACCCGTTCCACCGGGGAACAGGACGGGCAAAATCGCGTCGAACGCAGCTTTCGTGTCGCGGAAGGCGTCGATGAAAATCGATTGCATGCGGTCGTCGACGTCGTCGATGATCTGCATCAGATCGAGTCGTGTCTTCTCGAGGTCGACCAACTGTTCGGTGAGGAATTGGTGGCGCTGTTCGAGCGCCGCGAATTCTTCTAGTGCAAGCGGGTTCACTCGGCCAAGTTGATCCATCGACTTCTCGGCGGCCTTCAAACGAACTTCTTGTTCGACTCGGACAAACGGGACCGGATCGCCCTCCAACACTGGAACGAGGGTGTCGGGGCCGTATTCGTCGACGAGGACCTGTTCGGTGAACGCCATGTCGTCGGCGGCCCTCTCGAGGAGGTTGCCGAGGTGCAGTTTCTTTTCGTAGATCTGCATCTCGAGCCCGTGAACTCCGTCGGTTACGGCGCTCAGGCGCGTTCGCAGGTCAGTCTCGCGGGTACGAAGGTCGGTGAGTTCGCCGGAGCTCGCAGCGCGAGCGCGTTCGGCCTCGGCGAGTTTGACCTGAGCCTCCGAGACGCTCGCATCGAGGGCGACGAGGATCGGCGGGATATCGCTCGAGATTCGCTCGGCGTTCTCGAGTTGGACCCGGCGGTGGACGCGCTGTGCAGCCCGCTCCGCAGCCGCCGTGCGGTCGGCTTCGAGGGTGCGGGCCATCTCTTCCGCTCGATCGCGTTCCGACCGAACACGTTCGCGGACCGTTTCCATGTCGATGCGAACCTGGAGTTCCGCCGCACGGACCGCCTCGAGCGCGAGGACGGCGTTATCACGCGATGATGCGTCGAGCGTCGGGCGCGGTGCTGCGATAAACGCCTCGAGCGCGCGAACCGCGTCACCGAGGTGAGCGTCGGCCTCATCGACGGCGGTCGTCGCCTTGTCGAGGGCCGAACTGATGCGCTCGATTTCCGAGCCGGCGGCTTCCGCTTGGGCGCGAAGCCTCGACTTCTCTGAGACGATTTCGGCGTTTCGCGCGTCGGCTGAGCGCAAGTCGGCCAGTGCCGTCGCGGCAATCGTCTTGGCCGACTGCAGGTCGTCGCGAAGCGTGTCGAGCGCGTTGCGACAACGTTCGATCTCGGTCGAGACGGTCCCGAGCGTTGTCTTCGCCTCGTCGCGTTCACCCGCGAGTTCGATTCGTGAACGCTGGGCGCCGTGACCACCGCGCAACACGAATCGGGTCAACACTTCACCCGCGCGCGTCACCAGCACCGCGGAATCGGCGATTCCCGCGGAAACAATCGCCGGCCACGCCGCTCGAGCCGAATCCAGGTCCTCGGCAACGTACGTGTGCGACAAAATCCCGATGATTCCGGCCGGGCCGGCTACGAGTTCGGACGCCGATTGCACCCCCGCCACCGCGATGATGCGTGGGTCCGGGCCGTCCGTTTTCGCGAGCACAACTTCAACTCGACCCGCGTCGGTTGCGGTCGCGTGGGCGAGTGCATCGATGGCACTGTCCCGCGTGTCGGCCAGAATCGCGTCGGCAAGACCACCGAGGGCGGCGGTAATCGCCGCCTCGAAACCGGGAGTCACCGTGATGTTGTCGGCAACAAGCCCACGGATTCCGCGACGACCCGTGACCGAATCTCGTCCGTCCTTCGATTCCAACGCCGACGACAGAGCAGAGACACGAGCGGCGAGAGCATCGCGCTCGCGCTCGAGAGTGTGCAGTGTTTCCCGATCGGCGTCGACCGTCGATTGCAATTCGAGAACCCGCGCATCGGCCGTCGTGACCGCGGTTTCGAGTTCCGTGTTCGTTCCGCCAGGAGAGTCGTCGATTTCCGACAGCGCGGACTCGGCCTCGGTCTGACGCATCGCGGCAGCCTCGCGGGCGCTCTCGCTCCGCAATAGTTCGCCCTGCGCGCTAGCCACACGGGAACGTGCGAGGTCGACGCGACCCTCGAGCGACGCTCGGTCGAGGTCGTGTTGAGTGATGAGCACTCCCTGCTCGGCAATCTCGTGGTCGATGGCATCGAGGTTCGCGGCGGCTGTTGCGGTCGCGGCGGCCGCGGCTCCGACCTTGGCTTCCATGCCTGTCACCTGCAACTCGAGTGCGGCGACCTCAACCCGTGCGGCCTCGACCATCTCGTCCGAAATCGCAAGGTTGGGGGTCGACTCGGCAATGTCCTGCGACAACAGCGTGATGCGGTCTCGAATGATCTGGCTGAGGTTTCGGAAGCGTTCTCGCACCTGCTCGAGTTCAAACGAAACGCGGCGGTGGCCATCGACGGCATCCGACGTTAAATCTTTTTCGAGGGTTCGAATCCGAAGTGACACCTGGTCAAGTTGGTCGGCGACAGCGATTCGTTCGGTTTGACGTTCCGTCTCGGTCTGTTGGTGATCGTTGAGGTCGCGGCGCAACGACACGACGTCGTCGGCAAGAATTCGCGCACGGGCGTCTCGAACGACGGCCGCGATGTTCTGGGCCTCGCGAGCGACTTCAGCCTGTTGACCGAGCGGTTTGAGCTGGCGGCGAATTTCCCCCGAAAGGTCAGTGAGACGCGTGAGGTTCGCCTGCATCGCGTCGAGTTTGCGGACCGTCTTTTCCTTACGGCGACGGTGCTTGAGGATTCCGGCGGCCTCTTCGATGAAACCGCGGCGGTCCTCGGGGGTCGCTGACAAGACGGTATCGAGTCGACCCTGACCCACGATGACGTGCATCTCACGACCCAGCCCCGAATCGGACAACAGTTCCTGGACATCGAGAAGCCGACAGGACTCGCCGTTGATTGCGTATTCCGACTGACCGTTGCGAAACAGGATTCGTGAGATCGTCACTTCGGTGTACTCGATCGGCAGTGCGCCGTCCGAGTTGTCGATGGTCAGCGTGACCTCGGCGCGACCGAGCGGGCCGCGGGTTGATGTTCCCGCAAAGATGACATCGTCCATTTTGCCGCCGCGCAGAGTCTTGGCGCCTTGCTCGCCCATGACCCACGCGAGTCCGTCAACGACGTTCGACTTTCCCGACCCGTTCGGGCCAACGACAGCGGTGACCCCTGGTTCGAACTGGAAGGTCGTCGGTTGAGCGAACGACTTGAAGCCCTTGAGGGTCAGGGACTTCAGATACATTTCTCCATTATCGCGAACAGTTCGGCTGAAAACTAACGGCGGATTCGCACTGAGCGCTGACACGACGGGCAAAAGTGCGACGAGCGGTTCTGCCACGGTTCACGGACGATAAGCGTGTCACATCGCGCACAGGGCTTGCCATCTTGGCCGTAGGCGTTGAGTGACACGTCGAAGTACCCCGATTCACCGTTGACATTGACGTACAACGCGTCGAACGACGTACCGCCGGCCTTGAGCGCCGTGGTCATCACCTCACGAACCGCACCGAACAGTCGACGGTAATCAACCGGGCGAATTCTGTCAGCGGGTGTCGCATAGTGAATCCGAGCGGCCCACAATGCCTCGTCGGCATAAATGTTTCCGATTCCCGAGACGAGGCCCTGGTTGAGCATGGCGACCTTCACCCCGGTCGTGCGTTTTCGGAATCGGGCAATGAGCGCGTCGACATCGAGTGCCGGGTCGAGGATGTCCCGAGCGATGTGCGTGACCGAGGACGGAATACGTGCTGAGTCAGAACCGAGCCCGGCGGGGAATCCTTCCTGTCCGTCAACGAGCGAGTCCAGTGCGAGTGAGCCAAAAAGGCGCTGGTCGACGAACGCGACCGATGGTTTTCCGTCGAGAACGAGCCGGACCCGTTCGTGCCGGATGGGCTCACCGTCGACAATGCGGATCTGACCGCTCATGCCGAGGTGGATGACGAGAGCGTCGCCGCTGTCCAACGGGCACCAGACGAATTTTCCGCGTCGCACCGCCGACTCAATCCGGGCACCCGTCAACGTGGAGGCGAAATGCGCGGCGCTTCCCGGATGGCGCTTGAGTGCGCGGGCGTCGAATACGGTGACGCCGGTCACACGCGCGCCGACGAGATGAGTCAGAAGTCCCCGGCGAACAACCTCGACCTCGGGAAGTTCTGGCATCGGTTATCGCGACAACTCGGCGAGCGCGTGCATCGCGGCGTCGGCCTGCGCGGTCTTCTTGCTCGACCCGCTTCCCGCACCGAGAGTCACCCCGTCACTCGTGACCGTCGCGTGGAACTGACGGGAATGATCGGGGCCTTCCGAGGTGGTCGCGTAGACCGGTTTGCCCATGGAGTGACGGTCGCAGTGTTCCTGCAGAGCCGTCTTGTGGTCCATCGAGACACCGAAGCGATCGGACTGATCGAAGAGCGGTCCGACCAATCGGATCACCATCTCGGCCGCAGCCTGCTGACCGAGGCTGAGATACGTGGCGCCGATGATCGATTCCACGACATCGGCGAGAAGCGAGGACTTGTCGTGGCCACCGGTCGATACCTCGCCGTTTCCGAGTCGAAGGAAACCACCGAGGTCGATCGACCGCGCAACCTCGGCGAGGGCAGTGGTACTGACGAGCGCGGCACGGCGCTTCGACAGATCCCCCTCAGGCAAATCGCTGAAGCGTTCGTACAATTCGAGTGTGATGACTTGTTGAAGGATGGCGTCGCCGAGGAATTCGAGGCGTTCGTAGTGCGTTCCCCCGTGCTCGTAGGCGAAGGACCGATGCGTGAGAGCCTGCTCGAGAAGTTCCGTGGGAATCGACACACCGAGAATCCCCGCGAGTTCGGCGGGGTCACGGAATCCTGGGGTCGTGGTCATGGGAATGAGAACAGCGCGCCGGAACCTAACGTCCTGACGCGCTGTCGTTCACAAAGATTTAGACGTCGGCGACCTTGCGGCCCTTGTACTCCATGAAGAGTGCAGTGCCGACGGAATCGGTGACAACCTTCGCGCGGTGCGGGAGGCTGTAGACGGTCTTGCCGTTCTCAACGGTCTTGACGAGAGTGGGGATTTCAGCCTTCCACTGCGAACGACGAGAGCGCGTGTTGGAACGCGACTGTTTGCGCTTGGGAACTGCCATGATTATTTCCTCTTTTTGGCGGCCGGTTTGCTGGCCGTGGTCGTGTCGTCAGAAGCCAAGGCCCCCAGGGCCGCCCATCGTGGGTCGATGTACGGTGAATCGTTCGAACGCGGTTCCATCAGCTTGTCGCCCGTTTCCGGATCGAGCCCCAGACAGTCCTCGTCGCACAGTGGTTGGAACGGCAGTTCTAACACCACCGCGTCTCGAACAAGCGGTTCACAATCCACGTGATTATCGTGAACCGAAAACTCGAGTTCCTCTGTAGGAGAATACGCGAAAAGTTCCTGGAATTCCACTTCGACGGGGACCGCGATCTGGTCGAGGCAGCGAACGCACTCGGCTTCGGCGGTCGTTTGGACCTCGGCCGACACCAAAATGCCGTCATGGAGGCCTTCGAGGCGAACATCCATCACGATGGTTGTTCCCTCGAGGACAGAGGCGACTCCTTCGCCCAAACGGTGTGGAGCGGGAAATTCGAGATGCTTTTCACGGTCTTCACCGATGCGCTGCGACACGTCAAAAACATTGACGTGGAAGGGGTTAGAGGACGAGGTCTTCACCCTTAAAGGGTAACGCCCCAACGCGGTCTAACGCTACGAATAGTCCGCGGAATTCATAAATGCCGAGACAGCACCCGGAACATAGGGCGAGACATCCCCGCCCAGCGCCGCGACCTGACGGACGAGCGACGACGACACGTGGCTGTGCGCGGGATTCGGCAAAACGAAGACGGTTTCGATCCCGGCCAGGTCTCGGTTGACGATGGCCATCGGCGTTTCGTAGGTGACATCGACCTCGGTGCGAATCCCCTTGACGATCGCGTTTGCACCGACCTCCTGGCAGTAGTCGACCAGCAGTCCGACGCTCCAACTGGTGACGGTAACACGCTCAGATATCCCCGCGTCGGCGAGAGATTGCTCGATGAGTTCAACACGTCGAGCAACCGGCAAGAGTGCGGACTTGGCCGGGTTGTGCACGACGACGACGTGGACCTCGTCAAAAAGGTTGCGCGCACGCTCGACGACATCGAGGTGACCCAGGGTGACGGGGTCGAACGAACCGGGAACCACGGCAAGCGACGTCATGTACCCAGCGTAATCGCGAGAGGCGCCGATGTCAGTTCTTTGCGAGGAATTCCCGTTCGCGTTGCGACAAACGACGATCCAGCGCATCGCGCAACGCCGTGTGCGCACCGAGCGTCGGGTCGACGTCGAGCACCGCCTGTGCGTGAGTGCGCGCCGCCTCGATTACGGGACCGTCGACCGTCACCCGTACGAGGACGAGCCCGCTTCGACCGCCCGACTGGCTCTCGCCCAACACGTCACCCTCGCGACGCAACTCGAGGTCCTTCTGAGCGAGTTCGAAGCCGTCGAGCGTGGACGCCACCGCCTCGACTCGATCGCGAGCCAGCGTGCTCTCGTCGGCATAGGTCACGAACAGTGCCAAACCGGGGACTCCGCCGCGACCGACACGGCCGCGAAGTTGGTGCAACTGACTCACGCCGAATCGGTCGGCGTCGAGGACAACCATCGTCGAGGCGTTGGCGACGTCAACGCCGACCTCGATGACCGTTGTCGCCACGAGCACATCTATCGCTCCCGAGGCGAACGCGGTCATGGTCGCGTCCTTCTCCTCGCCCGAAAGTCGACCGTGAATCATTTCGACCCGTCGACCGGGAAGTGCGGATTGAACAACAGGCAAAATTTCGGTCACGCTGGCGCGCGGCGCGGCGGCGGGAATGTCGTCGACGAGATCTGCGTCACCGTCGGAGGTCGTGGCGTCAATCGCTGAGCAGACGACGAAACCTTGTCGACCGGCGTCGATTTCTTCACCGAGACGCGTCCAGACACGCGAAATCCACGCAGGATGGTCGACGAGCGGAACGACGTGAGAGGTGATTGGCGCGCGCCCAGCTGGCAGGGTCCGAATCGTCGAGATATCGAGGTCGCCGAACACCGTCATCGCGACCGTGCGGGGAATGGGGGTTGCGGTGAGAACGAGGACGTGCGGCGAATTGCCTTTGCGCTTAAGGGTGTCGCGTTGTTCGACACCAAAGCGATGCTGTTCGTCCACGACGACGAGCGCGAGTTCATTGAAGGTCACGGCGTCGGCGAGCAGTGCGTGGGTGCCTATGACCAGTCTGGCCGAGCCGCTCGCGACCGCGAGTTGAGCCCGCTTTTTCTGTGCCGCCGGGAGACTGCCGACGAGGAGGGTCGGATTCAACCCCCCGGCGAGTTCGCCCAGAGTGGCGACAATCGAGCGCGCGTGCTGCGTCGCCAGAACTTCCGTCGGAGCGATCAGAGCGGCCTGCCCGCCGTCCTCGATCGCGGTGAGCATCGCGCGAATTGCGACGAGTGTCTTCCCTGAGCCGACCTCACCCTGAACGAGACGATTCATCGGCCGAGCGCGAGCCATGTCCACGTCGATCTCGACGCCCACCGTCGATTGGTCGGCCGTGAGTTCGAAGGGCAACGCCGAATCAAACCGAGCGCGAAGAGCCCCCGGCGTTCTAGGCATCGACACGGCCTCGGCGGCACGAAGTCGATCGCGAAGTAACGCGGTTTGAACCAAGAACGCCTCGTGGAATCGAAGGGTGTCGCGCGCCGTGCGCCACTCACCGTGGTCGGTTGGGCGATGAATCGCACGGATCGCCTCGGTCAGCGACATCAGGCCGCGGTCGGCTCGAACCGAATCGGGCACGGGGTCATCGAGTTCGGGGAGGACATCGAGGACAACGCCCAGCGCTTTAGCGATCTGCCACGATGCGACCGTGCTCGTGGCGGGGTAAATCGGGATCGGAGTCTTCGCCCACAGTTCGGCGACCTCGTCCGACACGTTCTCGTCCTCATCGAACAACTCATAGTCGGGATGCGTCAATTGTCGCTGTCCGCGGAATTCGCCGACCTTGCCCGCAAAGATTCCGCGCACGCCGCGGCGCAGCGCGTTCGCCCGCCACGCCTGGTTGAAGAACGTCAGCGACAGAGTTCCGGTCCCGTCCGAAATGACGATTTCGAGAAGCGAGCCCTTCCGTCCATTCATCGGTCGATTGTTGACTCGAACGACCTCGGCGACAATCGTGACCGACTCGTCGAGGGGAAGGGAATCGAGCGCCGTCAGTTCGCCGCGTTCCGCGTAACGACGAGGGTAATGACCAAGAAGCCCGCCAACGGTGTCGAACCCGAACGCCTTGGTTAGCGCCTTCGCGGTGCGGTCACCGATGACCCGCGGAAGCGGGGTGTCGAGGAATGCAGCGGTTTCGGTCACGGTTTTACGCTACCCCCGCTCAGCGGCGCTTTCCGTGATTGGCCGCGCGGTCGCTAACCTTGGGGCGTGACGAGAATTATCTCTGGAGCCGCCGGTGGCCGCACTCTCACCGTTCCGGCGACTGGAACCCGGCCGACCGCCGACCGCGTGCGCGAAGCCGTCTTTTCGCGATTCGACGCCCTCACGACGATTACGGGTGCTCGCGTACTCGACCTGTATGCGGGGTGCGGGGCAGTTGGCCTCGAGGCCGCGTCCCGCGGTGCATCTCGCGTCGACCTCGTCGACAACTCGGAAAAGGCCGTCAAGGTCATGTCCAAGAACACCGCGCTCGTCGCCCCCGCCGTCCCGAACTGTTCGATTCGCGTCCACCGATCGAGCGCGGCCGGGTTTGTCGGCGCGAGCGCGGAAACGTGGGATGCCGTTTTCGTCGACCCGCCCTATGACATGGACAACGCGGCGCTCCTCACGACAATGACACTGTTGTTGCCGAGGCTGTCCCCCGACGCCGTCGTTGCTGTAGAGCGTGCGAGCCGCGACCCAGAACCCGAATGGCCCATGGGTTACGGAATTCTCGCTCCCAAGGATTACGGCGAGACGCGGGTCTATTGGTTGGACGTCGCCGAATAGTCGGCGAACGGGTCCCACCCGCCTCGCGAATCGAACGGCACGCCGTCGACCATCACACCGTCACCGGGGGCAACCCTGCCGACGACGCGGAAATCGGCGGGAAGTTTCGCGTTGAGCGGGAAGCACGCCAACATCGCGTGATCCTCGCCACCCGTCAGAGCGTCAATATCACCCACGGCGGACAGATCGAAATCGATGGCGACACCGCTCGCTGTCGCGATGCGACGCGCATCGAGCACCAGTCCATCGCTGACATCCATCATCGCCGTCGCCCCAGCCAGGGCGGCGGCGCGGCCGGCGGCAATCGGGGGGTCAGGACGCAATTGCGCAGCCACGTCGACGGGATGAGACGCCCACGCTTCCGCCACCGCCACCGGGTCGATGGTTCCGTCGGGGGCAACCGCGCGATCGAAGAGAATGTCGAGACCGCGCTTGGCGTTGCCGAGCCGCCCCGCAACGGCAACAACGTTTCCGATGGTCGCGCCCGAACGGGTCACGGGCTCGACGCCATCGAATTCCCCCAGCGCCGTGACCGCGAGCATCACGAGCGGCGCGTTCGACAGGTCGCCACCCACCACTCCACAGCCCGGCGCAAGAGCCGTCGCGGCGTCATGGAAGCCACGGGCGATGTCTTCGACGAATCGGACGGTGGTTGCGGCTGGTGCGGCGAGTCCGACAACGAGAGCCGTTGGAGTCGCCCCCATCGCCGCGATGTCCGCAAGATTCGTGGCACACGCCTTCCACCCGATGTCGTACCCCGTCGACAAACCGATGCGAAAATCGGGGCCCTCAATCATCAGGTCGGTCGTGACGGGGACGCGCCCGTCGGGAACCGTCACGATGGCGCAATCGTCGCCGGGGCCAAGAACGGTGCGACGGGACGCCGGCAGAATCGGGAAAATTCGCGCGAGCGTTGCACCCTCACCGATTTCTCCGATTGTGGCATCCGTCGCGTTCACGGTTCAACGGTAGCCTGAAAGCGATGCGTGCACGACTCCTTTTCCCCAGCCTCGCCCTTCTCGGGCTGCTGTCCGGTTGCGCGGGAACCGTTGCACTCCAACCCGCCGACGCCGCGAACAATCCCGCGTGCGCCGAGGTCATGGTTCGCCTGCCCGACGTCGTTGCGGGTCTCGACCGCCGATCCACCAACGCACAGTCAACCGCGGCGTGGGGCACCCCGGCTGCCGTGATTCTGCGGTGCGGTCTTCCGGACACCGGCCCGTCGGTACTGCCGTGTTTCACCGTGGACAGTATCGACTGGCTCCGTGACGATGCGAACGACCCGAACTTCACCTTCCTCACCTACGGGCGAAACCCTGCCATCGAGGTGCTCATCGATTCGACAGCCGTGAGCGGGACCAACGCCCTCTCGGACTTGTCGATTGCCGTGGGAGCGCTCGAACCTCTGCGCATCTGTATCGACGCGACGGACGTGCTCGGTAACTAGCCCAACCAAGCGCTTTTCCTCACTCGTCCCATTACGTCCCTTCACGTTTTTGGAAACCGATTCGCTCAAATCCCACGTTCGTGGAAACCGAATGGACGGTTGCCCGGGATAACCACCTCAGAGAGGTTTTTGTTTCCACAAACGTCGGAATCCGCAGTTTTGGTTACCCACAACGTGGGGTGGAGGAGCAGAGGGTACCCACAACGTGGGGTGGAGGAGGCGTGGATGGGCTGGGTGGCTAGTTCAGGCCGAGGAGTTTGGCCGAGATGCCGCCAGCAGCCCGGAGAGCCACTCCGCCACCGTGTCCAGCCTGAGGGAAGACAACGCGTCGATCGCGCGCCTCGGTCAGGGCATCGCGCAAAATCGTCAGCGCGGGGTGCTTGGGCGCCCAGAGGTACAACGACAGTGCGCCGGGAATCGAGTTCACTTCGTTCACGACGAGCTCGCCCGACTTCTCGTCGAGCAGCAGGTCGAGTCGAACAACGCCCGTCAATCGCGTGACGTCGGCAACCGCGCGCGCGAGTTCCGCCGCGCGTTCGTGGATTTTTGTCGGATACTTTGCCGGGAATTCGCGCGGGGCGCTGGACAACCCCGCCTCGGAACCGTCGCCACCGGCGAGGTACTTTTCTGCGTAGGAATAGAGTCCGGAGTCCTCTCCGCCGCGAAGCGGCTTTTCGAGGTCGGTCAATTCGAGGGTGGGGAATGTGCGGAAGCCGATGTTGAGGTCGACGAGGTTCGGTTTGTACGGCTCGAGCACAGCACCGTTTTTCAAGTGCGGGCTGTTCTGAGCGAGGGCACGCGCTGACGCGAGGTCGTCGGCGATTTCGATGCCAATGGATGAACCGCCGAATCGCGGTTTCACGATGTACGGACCTTTGTAACCGGGTTCGGTCGCCTGCGAAACGGCACGGCGGGGAAGCGTGGGGATTCCCGCGGATTCCATCAAGCCGCCGAAGGCCAACTTGTCCATTCCCACCGCACCGGCGAAAAGGGTTGAACCCGTCGCGGGGATTCCCATCGCATCGAAAATCGCGGCGGCTCCGCCACCCTCACCGATACCCCCGTGAAAGCAGAGCAACGCGGCGTCGATGTCGAGCGAACCCGAACCGAACGACTTCTTGGAATAAAACCCCGGCTCGGGGGCAAGTCGCACCTCGAGCTGCTTGGCCGACTTCGGAGCACTCTCGAGGTAGTCCTTCGCTTCTGTGCCATTCGGCACGAGAAACCATTCGCCCGACGGCGCCCAGTAGATCGGGTAAACCGTGTCGCCACCGTCGGTCAAGACACGCTCGGCCTGAAGCCCGGTCAAGATTGAAATTTCGTGCTCGGGACTCGGCCCGCCAAAAACCACGGCCCAGGGTCGTGTGGCGCTCATCGTATTCCCGTCTGGCTCCCCTGCCCCGGAAGCCGGCAATTACGCGTAATGATCGGGCAGGTCGTTTTCGACAAGAATAACGCCCGAAGCGCCCGCACGTTCAAGGGCGGCGGCCATAGCGGTGGGCCTGTCGGCAAAAACCCGTGCCGACGGGTGACCCGCAATCAGTGCCGCGCGGTTCGTGTATCCAACGACGAAGAGTTCGCCCCCGGCCTTGGAGACCTGTGCCGACAATGCACGGTTGCGGTCGACTTGAACGGCGCCGAGTTCGATCATGCCCGGAGTCACAACAATAAACGGACCCTTTCGGCTTTTTGCCATCGCGGCTCCTCCGTCGATTGCACGAGCGGCACCGATCGGGTTCGCGTTGTATGAGTCATCGATAACGATCGCGCCGCTTGGAGCCTGCTGCGACTCGGCCCGGTGCGCGGTGGTCGGCAGGTTCCCGAGCCTCGGCGCAAGAACCGCGAGGGGCACGTCGAGCGCGTGAGCGATCCCGACCGCGACGGCGACGTTGACCGCATGGCCGACGCCCGAGATCTGAACCGGAACTGAGTCCGCGCCAATCGCAACGGTTCCCTTAGCTGGATTGACCGACACATCGGCCTTAGCGCCCTTAGCACTTACTCGAATCACGCGCTTTCCCTCGGACTCGCAACGGTTCGCGAGCGCCGCGAGGTCGGGGTCGTCGATGGGCAACACGACCGTCTTAGCGTTCTCGGCAATCTCGCTCTTGGCGCGAAGGATAGAGTCACGGCTCCCCATGCGTTCGAGGTGGGCCTCGCCGATCGTTGTTATCGCGGCGATGTCGGGCGGGAACGATTTCGACAGTTCGCGGATCTCGCCCTCGCCGTAAACTCCCATCTCGGCGACGAACACCTCGGTGCCGGGGGTCAGTTTGTCGTTGACCGCTCGGGCCAATCCCATGAGGTTGTTGAACGATGCGGGGCTCGGCACGACCGAATACTTGGTGGCAACGAGGTGAGCGACGTACCCTTTCGTCGATGTCTTGCCATACGAACCAGTGATCGCCACGACCCTCGGGTTCACCTGGCGAAGTTTCTTTTGCGCGGCGACGAGCCATTTCTTCGACAGCGCTTTTTCAATTGGCCGGGCAATCACCAACGCGAGGTCCATTACTCCGGGAGCCACGAACCCAAAAAGGACGACGGCGTAGGACAGGCTCAAGCTGCTCGCGGCAAACAAGAACAACCATGAGAGCACGAGCCACAGTAAAGCGAGACGTTGAACTCGGGCGGTCCACTGCAGCGGTGACGACGTCCCGCGGAAACGCAGTCCCCACGGCCACCACAACACCAGCGCGAAGACGGCGGTAGGCACGACGAGTGATGTCCACCACGACGCTGTCGAGATGTACGAGGACAAGAATTCCAGAGCAACTGCCGCGATGAGGGGCCACCACGACACCTGGCGCGATCGACCCCAGCCGAGTGCAATGCGAGTCGTCCAGCCGGCGATGTAGTGCTCGCGTTGTGCAACCCTGAGCCATTTGACGCCTACAATCACGGGGAGAAGCCCGATGATTGCCCAGGCGAGAAGTTCGGTCATCCGAGAGCCTCCTCGACCGCGACGCGAACGGCCGCCGACAGGACGGGAGTAAGCAGGTGTGCTTCGCCGGGGACGACCGTCCAGCGCGCCCCTCGGATCCGCTCGGATGCGACCCTACCCGCCGCGGTCGGCGCTGCGGTGTCGTTCTCGCCCCACACCATCCACGTGGGTGCCGTGATGCGCGCGAGGTCGTCGTCATAGTTCTCGTTCACGGTCTTCACCATGATGTCGCGCATGATTCCCTGCGCCGCGTTGTAGTCGGCGCTTCCCGCTTTTGTGCGCCGAGACTCCATGACCGAGTCAGGAACGAGCCCGATTCGATTGAGCGTCTTTGCGATTCGATACGACAGTTTCGGCTGCGACACGGGCGCGAGTCTGACGAGCGGCGCACCGGTCAGCACGAGACCGGAAATCAGTTCGGGGCGCGATGCCGCCAGACGAACGGCGATACGACCACCGAACGAGTGTCCGACCACAACCACAGGTCCGAGGGGTTCGATTGCGTCGGCGACGAGCCGTGCGTAATCGTCGGTCCCCCAGACGGCATTCGGCGCCCCCGTCGGGCCGAAGCCCGGCAGGTGAATCGCCAGGGCGTTAAGGCCGGCCAACGGACCGGTGAAATCGGCCCCGGACCGTCCCCAGCCGTGAAGTGCGACGACTCGCACGGGCGTCCCACCAATTCGTTCGGCGAGCACCCGGCCATCAGCCAGCGCCTGGATCGCCACCTATTCCTCCGACGGAATTTCGGAGTCGGTCGCGAGGTGCGGTGCGAGCTCGCGCGGGTCGAGCGTGCCCTGCAAGACTCGTTGAACCTGCGAGACGATCGGCATCGACACGTCTTTGGCGGCGGCGAGGACGAGAATCGGATCGACGGACGACAGGCCCTCAGCGGTCTGGTCCATCTGCCGAATAACCCTGTCAAACGAATAGCCCTGCCCCAACAACCTTCCCGCGGTGTTGTTCCGGGACAGCGGGGATTCACAGGTGGCAATCAGGTCGCCTAGCCCGGCGAGTCCCCACATCGTCTCTGGGCGCGCACCGTAGGCCGAGGCGAACGCCGACAACTCTGCTAGTCCACGAGTAATGATGGACGCCTTGGTGTTGTCGCCGTAGCCGACGCCGTCCGCGATTCCCACGGCGACAGCGATGAGGTTCTTGAGCACTCCGCCGAATTCGGTGCCGATCACGTCGGTGTTTGTCAAGGTTGTGAAGTATTGGTTGCGGCACGTCGCGGCGACGGTGACAGCGGTCTCGGTGCTGGTCGACGACACCGCCGAGGCGGTCGGTTCTTCCTTGGCGAGCTCGAGCGCGAGGTTCGGGCCAGAGACCACAGCGACGCGGGATTCGTCGATTCCGGTTACGTCACGGATCACTTCGCTCATGCGCAGTCCGGTTTGTCGTTCGACGCCCTTCATGAGCGACACGACAGGAACGGAATCGCCCAGTTGGCCATCGATTCCCTCGAGCACCGATCGCAACGACTGAGACGGAACTGACAGATAAACCTCGTCGACCCCTGCGAGGGTCGCTGACAAGGAGGTCGATGCGCTGATGGTCAGAGGAAGGTTGACGCGTTGCAGATACGTGGTGTTGCGATGGGTTTCGTTGATTTCGCGGGCGATTTCGTCACGGCGAGCCCACAACCGAACCTCGGCGCCACCATCGGCGAGGACTTTCGCGAACGTTGTCCCCCACGCGCCCGCTCCGAGTACCGCAACGGTGGTCATTTAAACTTCCCCGTTGTGGTCTGGTTGTGTTCGACCGGGTCCCACCGCGCGGTTGGCGGTTTTTCGCCCCGCAGTTGACCTTGAAGATCGGCGATGGCCGACATCAGAATTTCGGTCACCGCGGTGAGCAACTTCTGATCGAGTGCCTTGCCTCTGAATGCCGACAGGTCAATCGGTTTGCCGATGAGCACGGTGATCGGTGTCGGAGGAAAGAAACGGATCTTTCCCGAATACCGCGGCATCAGAATCTGCGTTCCCCAGTGGGCCGCGGGAATCAACGGAATGTCGGCATCGAGGGCCATTCGGACAGCGCCCGTCTTTCCTCGCATCGGCCACAGGTCGGGGTCTCGCGTGAGAGAACCCTCGGGGTAGACGATTATTCCTCCGCCTGACTTCGCGAGTGAGCGCGCGGCTTTCATCGGCCCCATCGCTCGCTGTTGACCTGTTCTTTCCACCGGAATTTGGCCGAGTCCGCGCAGCACCGAGCCCAAAATGGGCACACGAAACAACGACTCTTTCGCCATGAAACGAGGAGTTCGACCCGCTTTCCACAAGGCAACGCCCATCACGACAGGGTCGATTGCGCTGAAGTGGCAGGGTGCGAGGATGAACCCACCCCTCGCCGGTACGTTGTCGATACCGCGAACAGTGATGCGCGAGATGAGTCCCATTAGGGGCAGGGCAATGCTCGCGGTCACGCGCCAGCGCGCGGATTTCTCGCTCTTTGTCATCCTGCTCCTCCTTGCGGAAAGCCTAGTCCGCGAGCTCAAAGTCGGCGCCGAGGTCACGGAGCTTGTCGATGAAGTGTTCGTATCCTCGAGCGATTATTCCGACGTTGCTGATCGTGCTCGTGCCCGTTGCAGCCAGGGCAGCGATGAGGTGCGAGAAACCTCCGCGAAGGTCGGGGACGCGGATGTCGGCGCCGTGAAGTGGGGTCGGACCGACAATCACCGCGGCCTGTTCCAACTTGCGACGGGGGACGCGACGCGTGATGGACGCGATTCCATCCTGATGAATTTCGATGTTCGCACCCATCTTGTTCAGCGATTCGGTGAACCCAAAGCGGTTCTCATAAACCGTCTCGTGAACAATCGAGGTACCCTCGGCCTGCGTGAGAGCGACGACCAGCGGTTGCTGCCAGTCGGTCATGAAACCGGGGTGAACATCGGTCTCGACGACGACGGGCTTCAACTGTCCTCCGGGGTGTCGGAATCGAATTCCGTCCTCGTGGACCTCAAACTCACCGCCGACCTTTCGGAAGACGTTGAGGAAAGTGAGAAGTTCCTGTTGCTTGGCGCCAACGACAAAAATGTCACCCTTGGTGACGAGTGCGGCGCACGCCCACGACGCCGCTTCGTTGCGGTCGAAGAGCGATCGGTGTTCGAAGCCGTGAAGACTGTCGACTCCTTCAATGAAAATCGTTCGATTCGGTTCGATCCAGATGATCGCACCCATCTTTTGCAGAATCGCGATGAGATCCATGATCTCGGGTTCGATCGCGGCGTTCTTGAGCTCAGTGACGCCCTCTGCTCGAACGGCCGTGAGCAACACCTGTTCGGTCGCGCCGACAGACGGGAACGGAAGTTCGATGTGGGCGCCGACGAGTCGCTCTGGCGCCGTCAAGTGAATCCCCTGCGGTTGCTTGGTGACGACCGCCCCAAAGGCGCGAAGGGCATCAAGGTGGAAGTCAATCGGGCGATCGCCGATGCGGCAGCCGCCAAGGTCAGGGATGAACGCTTCGCCCAACTGGTGCAACAGCGGGCCGCAGAACAAAATCGGGATTCGACTCGAACCGGCGTGCGCATCGATCTCAGCGAAGTGAGCGCTCGTGACTTTTGTCGGGTCGAGAGTGAGTTCGCCTTCGGCCGAGTCGGTGACGTGAACCCCGTGGGCCTCAAGGAGCCCGCGCACGACGGCAACATCCGAGATGTTGGGAACATCACGCAGGACGGACGGCGAATCACCCAGGAGTGCGGCGACCATCGCCTTGGTCACGAGGTTTTTTGCACCACGCACATCCACCCGACCGTGCAGCGGCTTTCCGCCGTGAATGATGAGTGTGTCGACCGACAGGCCGACTTTGGCCCCCTGGGCGCGAGCGTCGTCGTCGTGTGACATCATCGGGCGGGCAACGTCGTCGGGCGCCACGATTCGCGACGGGATTCAAAACCGTCAATGTCCGTCTCGTGACGCAGCGTCAAACCGATGTCGTCGAGGCCTTCCATGAGCCTCCATCGGGTGTAGTCGTCAATCTCGAATGCGCAAGTCACGCTTCCACAGGTTACCGTTCGCGACTCAACATCAACGGTCACCTCGGTTCCGGGGGTGGCTTCCAGCGCCGCCCAGATCTGCTCAACAACGGTCTCGGGCACGACGGCGGTGAGCAGACCCTGTTTGCCCGAGTTTCCTCGGAAGATGTCACCGAAGCGCGGTGCGATGACGGCGCGGAAACCGAAGTCCCACAGCGCCCAGACCGCGTGTTCGCGTGACGAACCGGTTCCAAAGTCCATCCCGGCGACGAGCACGCTCCCGTTCGAAAACAGTTGCGTGTTGAGGACGAACTCGGGGTCTTTTCGCCAGCGTTCGAACAAGGCGTCCTCAAAACCCGTCTTCGTGACCCGCTTGAGGAACTCAGCGGGGATGATCTGGTCGGTGTCCACGTTCGTGCGGCGAAGCGGCACGCCGATTCCCGTAACGGTCGAAACTTTGTCCATGTCTAGTCCACATCCCACGGGCTCGAGAGAGTCCCGCGAATCGCGGTCGCGGCGGCGACAAGCGGCGAGACCAGGTGAGTCCGACCGCCAGCGCCCTGTCGCCCTTCGAAGTTTCGATTCGATGTTGACGCACACCGCTCGCCCGGCTGAAGTTTGTCGGGGTTCATCCCGAGGCACATCGAGCAGCCGGCGAACCGCCATTCCCCGCCAAATTCGGTCACAATCGCGTCGATTCCCTCGGCCTCGGCCTCGAGTCGAACACGAGCCGAACCCGGGACGACCATGAGTTTGACACCGTCAGCCAGCTTTTTGCCCTTGATGACACTCGCGAATGCGCGCAGGTCTTCGATGCGGGAATTCGTGCACGACCCCATGAACACCTGGTCGACGCGGATGTCCTTCATCGGAGTTCCCGCGGCGAGGTCCATGTATTCAAGAGCACGTTCCGCGCTGGCGCGTTCGTTGGGGTCGGCGATGTCCGCGGGGTTCGGTACCGATGCCGACAGCGCAACACCCTGGCCCGGATTCGTTCCCCACGTGACAAAGGGCTCGAGTAGGTCGCCGTCGAGCACGACCTCGGCGTCGAAGGTCGCGCCGTCATCCGTGGGCAGCGTTTTCCAGTAGGCAACGGCGGCATCCCAATCGGCGCCCGCTGGCGCATGTGCACGACCCTTGAGGTACGCGAATGTTGTCTCGTCGGGGGCAACCATGCCGGCGCGCGCACCCGCCTCGATCGACATGTTGCAGATCGTCATTCGGCCTTCCATCGACAATTCCCGAATCGCGCTGCCCCGATATTCCAGGACATAACCCTGACCGCCGCCGGTTCCAATCTTTGCGATCACCGCGAGAATGATGTCTTTCGCAGTGACACCAGGGCGCAAGTGACCATTGACCGTTATTGCCATGGTCTTGAACGGGGTGAGGGGAAGAGTTTGGGTGGCGAGAACATGCTCGACTTCCGAGGTGCCGATTCCGAACGCCATCGCACCGAACGCGCCGTGTGTCGAGGTGTGGCTGTCACCACAGACAACGGTGATGCCGGGCATGGTCAGCCCGAGTTGTGGCCCGACGACGTGAACGATTCCCTGTTCGATGTCTCCGAGTGAGTGAAGACGAATACCGAATTCTGTCGCATTCGTTCGAAGCGCGTCGATCTGGGTTCGCGAAATCGGGTCGGCAATCTGAGCGCCGATGTTGAGTGTCGGAGTGTTGTGGTCCTCGGTCGCAATCGTGAGGTCTGGCCGACGAACGGGCCTTCCGGCTTGTCGGAGACCATCGAATGCTTGTGGGCTTGTCACTTCGTGCACGAGGTGAAGGTCGATGTAGAGCAGGTCGGGCTCGCCGTTTTCACCCTTGACGACCAGGTGGTCATCCCAGACCTTTTCGGCAAGTGTGCGTGGACGGTTGGACGCGGCGTTCATCGACCCCAGTTTATCAGCGCGGGAAACGTTATTTTGCGGACTCTTCGCGCTTCGTGCGCGCGAGGCTCGCGAGAACCGCCACCACCAACGTGAGGACAATCACGACAAGCGAGAGCCACGTCGGTATCTCGGGGACGATTTCAACGTGTTGCCCGTTGTTGATGAACGGGAGTTCGTTGAGGTGCAACGCGTGGTTGACGAGTTTGAACCCAATGAAACCGAGGATTGCCGCAATTCCGTGACCCAGGTAGTGAAGGCGGTCAACTAGATCACCCAACAGGAAGTAGAGCTGGCGAAGCCCCATCAACGCGAGAATATTGCACGTGAAAACCAGGAATGGACTCGTGGTGATTCCAAAAATCGCGGGAATCGAGTCGAGTGCAAAAATGAGGTCGATTGTGCCCAGTGACACGAGAACGAGAATGGCCGGCGTCAGAAACTTTTCGCCGTTGACCATCGTGCGCCAACGGTCGGTGTCGCGCCACTCTGGGTGAACGCGAAGAACCTTTTTGAGCCACGCCATGACGAAGTTGTCCTCGCCACTACCGTGTTCGTCTTTCTCGCGCAATTGCTGAATCGCCACGTAGACGAGGTAGGCGCCAAAGATGTAAAACAACCAGGAATAGCTCTCAAGAAGCGCGGCACCGAGGACGATGAATATGGCCCGGAATACAAGCGCCAAGACGATGCCCAACATCAGCAATTCCTGCTGCATCTTTTTTGGCACGTGGAACTGCGCCATGATGATGAGGAACACAAAGACGTTGTCGGCTGACAGCGAGTATTCCGTCAACCACCCCGCAAAGAACTGGAGACCGAGCTCGGTTCCGTTCATGCCTGAGTCGTTTGCAACGAGAATAATCAGCAGCCCAAAGACGACCGCGAGGCTCACATAAAAGGTGATCCATAACGCGGATTCCCGAGTCGACGGAACGTGCGGACGACGAACCACAAGGAACAAATCGAACAGAAGAATCGCCACCAACACTGCATACGACGTGATTTCGAACCAGAGTGGAAGGGCGTTGTCCATGATAAAAACATATCAGCGCGTTGCGTTTGACCCGACGGCCGATGCACAAAACCCCCGACGGCGGACCGTCGAGGGCGAGTTGTGACCCCAGCGGGATTCGAACCCGCGTTACCGCCGTGAGAGGGCAGCGTACTAGGCCGCTATACGATGGGGCCGAACACAACTCGACAAGTATCGCACAGGCGGGGAACCGCGCGCAAACCGGTGCCCCTAGGGGCGAGTGTCGAGCACGGGAAGCGCCCGCGGTGCGACCTCGACATCCATCGGAAGCGGCGCGATGCGCTCACCGTCGCTGTAGACGACGAGGTTTGGTGACTCGAGCCGGAACTTCTTCCCTTGACGAATGACGACGCGAGGGTCGGTCACGTGCGTCCCCTTGAACACCCTCGGGTAAATCCGAATGAAATCGAAACGGGATAACGGCCTCACCATCATCATGTCGAGCAGGCCGTCGTCGGGTTTCGCTTCTGGGCAGATTTTCATTCCCCCGCCGTACTGGCTGTTGTTTGCGATGGTCGTGAGGATGGCCTGTTCCGTCGTCCGTTTTCCGTCAATCGTGACGGTGTAGTGGATCGGCTTCAACTTGGCCAGTTCGATGAGCATCGCCACGGTGTAGCGCGACGGACCCTTCGGAAAGGAAAGGTGATTGACCGTCTCGTTAGCCAGCGCATCGAATCCGGCCGACATCGTCGAGCAGAACCAGCGTTCGCCCCCCTTCCACGACATTCGCCCTGCGTCGATTCGCCACACGGGTTTGTCGAGCGACGCGATCAACCGTTCGATCGCTGCGTCGATATTTCCTATGGGCATTCCCAGAATTCCTTCGGCCGTGTCATTACCGGTTCCGCTCGGCAAAATTCCCAGTGGAGTGTCGGTGTTGACGCACGCGTTTGTCCCTAATTGGGCAGTTCCGTCGCCTCCGACGACGATGAGGGCGTCGACCCCGTTGGCGACCGCGGTTCGCACCATCGTCTCGAGATGTTGGTACGTGTCGGCTGACAATTCCGAAACCTGGCGGCCGGTTGCACGCAATGCCTCGACCAATCGGTGCCCGTAATCGCGGTGTGCGGCCTGGGCGGCACTCGCGTTGACGGCTACCGCAATATTTGCACGCGACAACGTAGTCATTCCGAAACAGTAGCGTAAACGCTCAATAATTCGAGGAAATTAGTGCTGGGGTGCCTGGACTCGAACCAAGAACAAAGGTACCAGAAACCTCCGTGTTGCCAATTACACCACACCCCACAGGCGGCACAGCCGCTCCGCATTAGCCTACCAAACGGCGCGGACCGCGCGAAATTGGGCAACGATGTCGACGGCGGTCACAGCGACCCTCTCAGGGATGCGATGCGGGCGAGGCTGGATTCGCGTCCCAGGATCTCCATCGATTCGAAAAGCGGCGGACTGATTCGACGACCCGAGATGGCGGTTCGCACCGAACCAAACGCGCTACGCGGCTTTAGTTCGAGTGCCTCGATCAGGCAGGTGCGAAGCGTCTCCTCGATGTTGGCCGTCGACCAATCGACGAGGTCCGCAAGCGCCTCGTGAGCGGCATCGAGAATTCGAGGGGAATCGGCATCGAGCGTCGCTCGGGCATCGTCGGTGACGGTGAGGTCGACGTCCTCGGTAAAGAGGAATCGAATCATCTCGGGAATCTCGTTCATCAACTGAGTACGTTCCTGGATGTGCGGGGCAATTTCGGTCAAGCGAGCACGTTGGTGGCTCGTCGGGTTGGCCTCGACCAACGTGGCCGCGTGAAGGTACGGCAGCGTTCGTTCGATGAAGTCGTCGCGTGACAGCAGACGAATGTGATCGCCGTTGATCGATTCGGCTTTTTTCAGGTCGAATCTGGCTGGGTTCGGGTTGACGTCAGCCACATCAAACGCGGCAATCATCTCGTCGACAGTGAAGATGTCGCGATCCGCCGCGATTGACCATCCCAACAACGACAAGTAGTTCAGCAGTCCCTCGCGGATGAAACCGCGGTCTCGGTGGTGGAACAGGTTCGATTCCGGGTCGCGCTTCGACAGCTTTTTGTTGCCCTCACCCATGACGTAGGGAAGGTGCCCGAAGCGAGGGACAAAGGTCGTCACACCCACCTCGATGAGCGCGTGGTAGAGCGCGATCTGACGCGGGGTTGACGACAGCAGGTCTTCGCCTCGCAAAACGTGAGTCACGCCCATGAGCGCGTCGTCTACCGGGTTGACGAATGTGTACAGAGGTGCGCCGTTCGGACGGACCACGACAAAGTCAGTTGTCGATCCAACGGGGAAGGTGATGAGCCCACGAATGAGGTCGTCGAACCCGAGGTCCTCGGCGGGAACGCGAAGGCGCAGCGCTGGCTGGCGACCTTCGGCACGGAACCTCGCGCGGTCGTCAGCCGTTAGGTCGCGTTCGAAATTGTCATAGCCCATCTTGGGGTCACGACCGGCGGCGACGTTGCGCGCTTCCATTTCTTCTGGAGTGACAAACGATTCGTAGAGGTGTCCCGACGCGAGGAGCGAATCGATGATTTCCTGATAAATTGCCGTGCGCTGGGACTGGCGATACGGCTCGTGCGGTCCGCCCGTGACCACGCCCTCGTCCCAGTCGAGGCCGAGCCAACTCAGGGCATCCAACAGTTGTTCGTAGGATTCTTCCGAGTCGCGCTCGGCGTCGGTGTCCTCGATGCGGAAAATGAATGTTCCGCCAACGTGACGAGCGTAGGCCCAGTTGAACAGGCAGGTTCTAATCAAGCCGACGTGCGGTGTGCCCGTTGGCGATGGGCAAAAACGAACGCGAATGTCGCTGCCCGTGGCAGTGGAGAACGGAGTCTTCATATCTGACCCAGTCTATTCCGCGGATTCACGGGACCGCAGGGTGACAATCAGGGCGATCAGGGCACCCGCGGCGGCCACGAAAGCGAACGCGGCGACCGAGAGCCCCGAATAGCCCAACGCCGTGACCGCAGGGCCGGCGAGGACCCCAGCCAAAGCGCCGGACCCGCTCATGGCCGCGTCGCTTCGACCCTGAATGGTCAAGCGCTTCGGCCCCTGCGATAGTTCCCCGATCAGGGCACTGCCCGCCACCGTGTTGGCGCTCCAGCCAAGACCGAGGAGGATGAGTCCAATGGTCACCATGGTGGGGTCCGTCGAAAAGAAGGCCGTCATCGCGAGGCTGATTGCCAAGACCACCTGACCAAAGATCAGCACCGGCACACGCCCGATCTTGTCGCTGAGAATTCCGAACACCGGAGACAGCGCGTACATCCCAGCAACATGCAATGAAATGACGAAACTCGCCTCGCCGACGCTCGCGCCATCGTGAACGAGGTGAATGGGCGTCATCGCCATGACGCCGGCCATCGTTGCGTGACCGAGTCCGATAACAGCGATGGCGAACGGGACCGCACGAGAAAGTTTCGCCGCCGTGGCTGCAGCCGATCGCGTGACCGTCACTGTGGGGACATTGGGTCCAATCCCCCGCCAGTAGATCGACGCGGCGGCGAGCTGGGCTGCAACGGTGAAGACAAAAGGCCCCGTCAACACGGGCATTCCGAGCGCGTCGCCCAGCACCACACCGATGCCGTTGAGGTTTGGCCCAATAATCGCCCCGACGGTCGTAGCCCAGACCACCATGGACAAGTCGCGTCCGCGATTTTCCGCGGTGGAATAATCCGTCACCGCGAATCGCGCCTGCAAATTCACGGCACTACCGACTCCGAGACCCATTAACCCCAGTAGGACGAGCGTTAGCGACATGAGCCCACCCGCGACGATGATGAGCGAGGCACCGAGAATCGCGATCGACGCACCTAGAGTAAGCGCACGCCGCCGACCTCGAAGCATCGCCACCCGCGCCAGTGGAATAGCTGCGACCGCGGCGCCCAGGGTGGACATCGTCACGGCCAGTCCGGCAGCAGATTCTCCGCCGGCGATGTGTGCGGCGAGTAGCGAGCCGACCGAAACCGCAGAACCGAGGCCAATGCCCGCGAAGACCTGCCCAGCGATGAGCGCCCGACGAATGCGACGGACGTCGTCGACCGCGCCAGGCATCAGGAAACGCGGTCGTCGCGGTTTTTGGCTGGGTTCGAGAGCGTTCCGATGCCCTCAATCGTGATCTCTACCGTTTGACCGTCGACGAATCCACCGAGCCCAGCGGGGGTTCCTGTGCAGATGATGTCACCGGGGTACAGGGTGAAGGCGTTCGACACAAACGCAATGATCTCGGGAACCTTGTGGGTCATGTCGCCGGTGAAGCCGTGTCGGCGGACCTCGCCGTCAACGCGGGTCGTGATCTCGTTGTGCGCGAACGGGTCGAATTCGGTCTCGATCCACGGCCCGATGGGGCAAAAGGTATCAAATCCCTTGGCGCGCGCCCACTGACCATCGGCAAACATGACGTCGCGAGCGGACACGTCATTGGCGATCGTGTATCCGAAGACGACGTCGGCCCAGTTCTTTTCGGGGATGCGATGCGCAACAGACCCGATGACAATCGCGAGTTCGCCCTCGTGAACAATTCGTCCCTCGACGGGGGGCAGGATGATGTCCTCGCCTGGGCCAATGACCGATGTCGGCGGCTTGAGGAATATGAGCGGCGTCTGAGGACCGTCATGATGCATCTCTGCCGCGTGTTCGGCGAAATTCATTCCGACACAAATCACCTTGGAGGGCGCCACCGGTGCCATCATCGTGATGTCGGACAGCGCGACTGTGTCGTTCGTCGTCGTGATTCCATCGTGAATAGGGTCACCCTCGACCAAAGTGACGACGTCCCCGTCAATCACTCCGTAACGGGGTTCCCCGTCATGGCTAAACCGCACGACCTTCACAGGCTCAGCCTATCCCCGTCGCGCCTATTCGTTCTGGCGCTTGAGCCGTGACGCAGCCCGCGCACGCAGGTTTTGCTCGAGTTCGACCTTGCGGATCCGAATCTTTGCGGGTGTCACCTCGACACACTCGTCTTCGCGGGCGAATTCGAGACACTCTTCGAGCGTCATGTCGCGGGGCGGAGTCATCTTCTCGAGAATTTCCGATGTCGATGAACGAATGTTGTTGAGTTGCTTCTCTTTCGTCACGTTGACGTCCATGTCGTCGGCGCGCGCGTTCTCTCCGACGACCATGCCCTCGTAGACCTCGTCACCGGGCTGAACAAAGAACGCCATGCGCTCCTGCAGGGCCATCATGGCGAACGGCGTCGCGACACCCTGACGGTCGGACACGATCGAACCGTTCTGACGAGTGACGATCTGGCCGGCCCACGGGCCGTATCCGTGCGCGATGGCATTGGCGATGCCGGTGCCGCGCGAAATCGTGAGAAATTCGGTGCGAAAACCGATGAGTCCGCGCGACGGCACGATGAACTCCATGCGGACCCAACCCGTTCCGTGATTTGTCATGCCCTCCATGCGGCCCTTTCGAGCAGCGAGAAGTTGCGTGATCGCACCGAGGTACTCCTCTGGGGCATCCACGGTGAGGTGTTCGAACGGCTCGTGCGTCGCACCGTTGACTTTTTTGGTGACAACCTGCGGCTTTCCGACGGTGAGTTCGAAACCTTCGCGTCGCATGTTCTCGACGAGAATCGCCAACGCGAGTTCCCCTCGTCCCTGAATCTCCCAGGCATCGGGGCGACCGATATCGACGAGTCGCACCGAGACGTTTCCGACGAGTTCGCGGTCGAGACGGTCCTTGACCATGCGTCCCGTCAGTTTGTGACCCTTAACCTTGCCGACGAGCGGCGAAGTGTTGGTTCCGATGGTCATCGAGATCGCGGGATCGTCCACCGTGATGACGGGAAGCGCGCGTGGGTCGTTCATGTCGGCGATGGTCTCGCCAATGGTGATGTTCTCAAAACCAGCAACGGCGACGATGTCACCGGCCGACGCCGACTCGGCGGGAACGCGCTCGAGTGCTTTGGTGGCGAGCAATTCCGTGATGCGCACGTTTTCGACCGTTCCGTCGTGCTTCATCCACGCGACGGTCTGGCCCTTTTTGAGCTCACCGTGGAAAATGCGGAGAAGCGCGATACGCCCGAGGAACGGAGAGGCGTCGAGGTTGGTGACGTGAGCCTGCAACGGGTGGTCGGTGTCGTGCGTCGGCGCCGGAATGTGCTTGAGGATCGCGTCGAACAGTGGCTCGAGGTCCTCGTTGTCGGGAAGCGAGCCGTCCGCCGGGCGGTTCCACGATGCGGCGCCGTTACGACCCGATGCGTAGACGATGGGCAGGTCGAGGATGCCGTCGAGGTCGAGGTCGGGGACATCGTCGTGCAGGTCCGAAGCGAGACCGAGAAGAAGGTCCTGTGACTCGTGAACGACCTCGTCGATTCGCGCGTCGGGGCGGTCGGTCTTGTTGACGAGAAGAATGACGGGGAGCTTCGCCTCGAGCGCCTTGCGCAGAACGAAACGGGTTTGGGGAAGCGGGCCTTCACTCGCGTCGACGAGAAGGACTACTCCGTCGACCATCGACAGGCCGCGTTCGACCTCGCCACCGAAGTCAGCGTGGCCGGGGGTGTCGATGACGTTAATCGTGATGGGACCGTTGGTCGCGTGCTTTCCGGAATACGACACCGCGGTGTTCTTCGCGAGAATCGTGATTCCCTTTTCGCGCTCAAGGTCGTTCGAGTCCATGACGCGGTCTTCGACCGAACCGTGCGCCGCGAACGAACCGGTCTGCCGAAGCATCGCGTCGACAAGAGTGGTCTTGCCGTGGTCAACGTGAGCGACGATCGCCACATTTCGAAGATCGTTGCGTGTGGCAATTGCCATGATGAAATCCTTTAGGTAGTGGTGCGCGCACGTCGACGCACGCGTTGTTCCACGGGATCCGGAACGGGCACGGCGGCGATGAGCCTCTTTGTGTAGGGGTCCTGCGGGTTACGCAGAATCTGATCCGTCGAACCCTGCTCTACGATTTTACCGTTATGCATGACCGCAATTCGGTCACTGAGCATATCGATGACCGCGAGGTCGTGCGAGATGAACAAAATCGCGAACTTTTGCACCTTTTGGATGGTGGTGAGAAGGTCCAAAACGCGGGCCTGTACGGACACGTCGAGCGCAGAAGTCGGTTCGTCCGCCACCAGAATCGCGGGATTGAGGGCGAGCGCACGGGCGATTCCGACCCGCTGACGCTGTCCCCCCGAGAGCTCGTGGGGGTAACGGTTGCGGTAGGTGCGCGGCAGTTCGACCATGTCAAGAAGGTCCTCGACGCGGGCCGAGATTTGCTCAGAGCTGTGCCCGCCGTTAAGCACGAGCGGTTCGCCGATGCTCTGACCGATGGGCCAACGCGGGTTGAGTGACGAGCCGGGGTCTTGGAACACGATCCCAATTTGGCGACGAACCTCGCGCAGGTCTTTCACCGACACGTTGACCATGTCCTGTCCGGCCACGGTGATAGCGCCGCGCGACACGGGCAACAGCCCGACGACCGCCCGGCCGATGGTGGTTTTGCCGGATCCCGACTCACCGACGAGTCCGAGCACTTCACCGGGGTAGATATCAATCGACACGTCTTCGGCTGCGCGGAACGCCGCGACGCGCCCGCGCTTCGGGTAGGTGATTTCGACGTTCTTCAACGACAGCACCGGGGTCTCCCCCTTGTGCGAGTCCGCCTTTTTTCCGGACGCAGCGCCCGTGCCGAGGTGCGGGACGGCTGCGAGAAGTTCCTGGGTGTAAGCCACCTTGGCGTGTTTGTAGATGTCAATGACCGAACCGGATTCGACGACGCGTCCACTCTTCATGACGAGAACATGGTCGGCCATGTCGGCGACGACACCCATGTCGTGGGTAATCAGGATGATCCCCGTACCGAGTCGCTCGTTGAGCGATCGAAGCAGGTCGAGAATTTCCGCCTGAATCGTGACGTCAAGCGCCGTCGTCGGCTCGTCGGCAATGAGCACTTTGGGGTCACACGAAATTGACTGCGCAATCATCGCTCGCTGGCGCTGGCCACCCGATAACTGATGTGGGTACGAATCGAACGCTGTCTGCGGGTCGGGCAATTCGACCAGCCCGAGCAATTCGATGGCCCTGGCCTTAGCAGAGGCTCGCGAGAGTTTCGGGTCGTGCACCTTGAGCGCTTCGACGATCTGGAACCCGATCGTGTACACCGGGTTCATCGCCGTCATCGGCTCTTGAAAAATCACCGCGATTTCACTGCCGCGAATCGCACGAATACGTTCGGGGGTCGCGGTGAGCGTGTCTTCTCCGCTGAGAAGAACCCGCCCCGTCGCGCGACCGTTCGCGGGCAGAAGTCCGAGCAACGACATCGATGAAGCTGACTTCCCCGAGCCCGATTCACCGACGATGGCAAGGACTTCACCCGCGCGCACCGAATAGCTCAAATCTTCGGCGGCCATCACCCATTCGCCGTCAACCCAAAAGTCCACGCCGAGTTTTTGTGCTTCGATTACTACTGGGTTCGCGCTCATCGAGTCGCCTCCATGACACCATTGAGAGCATGACGACGTTCGTGTCCCGCTCCGGTCGAGTATTGGCCGTCGTCTTTATTCTTATCTTCAGTGGCGCCGCAGCAACCACCGCCGCAACAGGCGACATTGTCGACGCCCTGCGAGGAGTCAGCGTTACCGCATTCCTCGCACTGGCCATCTACGCAACATTCTGGCGGCCCCGACTCGTTATCCGCGAAACCGGAGTCAACGTCCGCAACATCGTCGCGACGCACGAGATCGAGTGGGGTGCGGTTGAGCGCATCGACACCAAGTGGGGATTGACGCTCTTCCTCAAAAATCGTCGAATCTCGGTCTGGGCCGCACCCGCACCCAGTCGCTACGCCGCCATGATCGCCAGTCGCGACCAGGGGCAACACCTGCCCGAGACCACCTACCTCGCGGGAACCGTTCGCCCCGGCGATCTGGTTACCAGCGACTCGGGTGGAGCAGCAGCTCTCGTTCGCCGGCACTGGGAGCGCCGCACGAATGACAGCGCTCGCGTTGAGTCTCGCGTGAACGTTCAACTCATCGTCGCGTTGTGCGTTCTGGCCGCCGCCGCAGCAGCCGCCCTGGCCTTCTGAGGTCGACTCGGTCATTATTTGCCCCCACCCGTCAGCTCACGGAATTGACGCGCCAGGCTCATCGATTTGGGCATGTTGCGCTGACGCGGGTCGAATGCGTCGCGCAGTCCGTCACCGATGAAGTTGATGCACAGCGCCACGGCGACGATGAAGAAGCCGGGCCACCAGAACAACCACGGCCGTGTCTTGAAGGCCTCGTTGTACTGAGAAATGATTTGACCCAACGAGATGTCCGGAGCGGTGATTCCGAAGCCGAGGAAGGATAGTGCGGTTTCGGTGAGGATCGCCGCGCTCATGAGAAGCGTCGCGTTCACGACGACGATACCGATGGAGTTGGGCAGGATGTGCCGGAAAATGATGCGGAAATCAGATGCGCCAGCGACACGCGCCGCGTCGACGAACTCGCGTTCACGGAGGGCGAGAAACTCGCCGCGAACCAACCTGGCGAGTCCGGTCCAGGACACGAGTCCGAGCAGGATTCCAAGTGAAATCGCGTTGCCGCCGATCGTGCGACCCAAGACCGCGCCGAGGATGAGGCCCGGGATGATGATGATCGCATCGGTTATGCGCATGAGAAGGCTGTCAAGCCACCCGCGAATGAACCCGGCAACCGAGCCGACGACCACTCCGATAACAGTGGCGAGGACGCCGATGAGCGTCACTACCGTCAGCGATTGTTGAATTCCGCGCATGACACGAGCGAAGATGTCTTTGCCCAGGGTGTCCTGACCAAAGGGGTGTTCCCACGACGGAAGTCCACCCGGCGTCGTAATGGGGTAGTTCTTATACCAGTCGAACGGCCACCACCCGCTAATACGAAAACCGTCAAGAATGATTTCTCCACTGGCGGTGTCCGCGGCCAGTCGGCCAGTGCCACCGATGATGGTTCCCACCGAGGTGAACGCTAACAATACGATCAATCCGAGAACGATGATGCTCGTGACGGCCGCCCTGTGTTGAAAGAATCGACGCCGGACGACGGTCGACAGGCTCAGGCCTTCGATCTGTCGCTGTTCAATCGTCAGTTCCGACAACGCGAGTTGTTCCGTGTTCGGTGCGGTTACTTTTTTGCGCGCCATGATCACGCCTCCGTAATGCGAATACGCGGGTCAAGGGCGGAATACGCCAGGTCAGCGAGAATGTTGAAAATGACGGCGGCAACCCCAGTGACGAGGAATACGCCCATGACGAGGTTGACGTCGACTTCACGGAGACCCTGGTTGAAGAGCGCACCCATTCCCTGCCAGGCGAATACTCTTTCGGTAATGATGGCACCACCAATAACCCCACCAAAATCAAAGGCGACAATCGTGGCAATCGGGATGAGGGTGTTTCGGAAAGCGTGACGCATAATGACCGTGGTCTCGGGAAGTCCTTTCGCCCGCGCTGTTCGCACATAATCTTGGTTGAGAACCTCGAGCAACGTTGCACGGGTGTAGCGCGTATATCCGGCAACCGAAATAATCATGAGCGCGGCGGTGGGAAGAATGAGGTGCGTCGACGAGTCGAGCATGCGCATCCACGTGTCTTCGCTGTTCGCGAGAACCGGGGTGTTTGCGCCGATGGTCGAAATCACGCCAGAACGCAGCGGAATGATCTGCACGTATTCACCCCAGCGCATGAACATCTGGTCCAGCACGAGTGGCGCAGTGGACAGAGCGCCCGTAATCGCCGCGACACGCATCGCCTCTGGGCGGTCATCTCCGCCGAGGAAGAAGCCGGCAGCCACCCCGAGACCCGCGAGGAGCACTGCGACGAGCACAATAGCGAAAGGGTTGTTGAAGTAGAACCAGATGAACTGAAGCGGGTACCACATCGCGACGACCGCAAGAACAGTCGCTCCGACCGAGTACTGCAGGGTTCGTTTCGTCAGATTTGACGTCATGAACAACAGCAGGGCACCAAGGCCGGTCCCCAGCAACGCGACGCCGACGATGCCAATCGACGGGCTTTTCAGCCACTGCGTGATGTCGAGAAGAATCAGAATCCCCGCCGTGAGAGCGAAAGATATCCCCGCCGTCCGAAGTCGTAGCCGCAAGTGTCCGCCAACCACCGCTTGGACCACCAGCGCGAGGACGAATCCAATCGCAAGAGCGATCCCCCAGGGGATGGACGGGTCCCCCAGGAATTCATTGAACCGAATCGCACCGAATTCCTTGAGGAGAACCGCGACCCAGAAGATCGGCAGCGAATAAAAAATGAAGGCGGCAAATGTCACGGTGTAGTCGTAGCCGCTGTACTGGCGAAGTGCGGTGGTCATGCCGATCGCGACACCGAACAGAATCGACAGGACCGTCGCGAGAATCACGAGAGACAGCGTCGATTGCATTGCGTTACCCAACGCGCTGGCGACCGGTTCGTCACCGCGAATGACCGAGACACCCAGATTGCACTGACCGATGACACAGCTCGCCGCTCCACCGAGCCACTTGAAATAACGGAAGAACGGGGGGGTGTCCAGGTCAAGTTTCGCCGTGAGCGTCGCTCGCTTCGCAACCGACGCCGGATCGTTCTGAGTGCGAAGTGCTTCGAGCGGGTCGCCCGAATTCGCGGTGAGCATGTAGACAACAAAAGACGCGACGAGCAACACCGCGAGCGTCGCCGCGAGGCGACGAGTGATAAAACTGAGCATGCTCTTCCTGCCTACAACCACATCGTTGGACGCTGACACTACTGTGCCAATACTATCCACCTACACCGCACCCGCGTTCACCGACGCAATTGAACGGCGAAGGGCCGGGCGTTTGCACGCCCGACCCCAGCCTTGATGCGGTGAATCGGTTACTGCGCAGCAGCCACCGGTGCCCACTCCCAGTAGTTCCAGAAGTAGTTCGGCGACAGCGGGTTGTTTACAACGCCGGCCAGTCCGTTGTCCCACCAGGTCAAACCGGGGAACTGGAAGATCGGCAGCGACGCAGCGTCGCCCCACAGAGCAGCCTCGACGGCAGTCTGCAGTTCAGCCTGCTTGGCGGGGTCGAGTTCCGTCTCGAGCGCCGACAGGTTTTCGTCAACCGACGTGTTCGAGTAGTCCTGGAAGTTCGACGGCTTGCCGGTTCCGTACTGCTGGTCGTTACCGGTGATCGCGAGGCTGGTCGAGCTCCATGCGAAGATGACCGCGTCGTGAGGGTTGATCTCGTACACAGACGGGTCGGTGAACTCCCAGTTCGGCTCCGACGTGTCAATCACGTTGAATCCGGCCTTGAGGGCGTTCGCCTGGATGAGCTCGAGTTCCTGCTGGCGACGTACGTTACCCGTGGGGTACCAGAACTTGACATCGATCGGCGTCGTGATTCCGGCGTCGGCAAGAATGCCCGTCGCCTTGTCAACGCGCTCGGCGTCGGTTCCCGAGTAGAAGTCCGAACCGTTGGCGGCAACGATGCCCGCGTAGTTGGGCGATCCGGGGATCGTCAACAGCGAGTTGCGAAGCTCAGCGTTGGGGTTCAGCGGCTTGATGATGGTTTCGAGGATCTGGTCGCGCGGGATCGTCAGCAAGAATGCCTGGCGAACTGCGAGAGCCACAGCAGCGTCTCCATCGTACGTCGCGGGGTCGAACGGTCCACCGTTGTTGAACGTGAGGTCGACGTGCTCGTAAGCAGCTTCGTCACCACCGGCGAAGGATCCGTTCTGGAGTCCCTCAACGAGCGCGAGCAGGTCAGCCGTGGGCTGTCCCGACGCTGCCTGAACGTCACCGTTGTCAACAGCCTGAACTGCTGCGGTGGGGTCCGCGATTTCACGAATCGTGATGCGCTCGTACTTGGGCGAAGGGCCCCAGGTGTAGAGCGGGTTCGCCACGAGAGTCACGAACGAGTCGGCAACAACTTCTTCGACTCGGTAAGGACCGTTCGAGAGGAACAGGTTCTTAGCCGCACCAGTGGTCGGGTCAGTGTCCGCCGCGGTTGCGTCGGTCATCTGGTAACCCGTGTTCCACGCTTCTGCAACGGGCGCGAGCCATGCTTCGTCACCGGTCATGACTGCTTCGATAAACTTGGCCTTTGCTTCCGCAGCGTCGGTGATTTCGGGGTACGCCATCATGACGGTACCGTGCGCCGAGACGCCGACACCGAAGTTGATCTCCCAGTCCACGTAGGCCTTGTCATAGACGAACTCAAGAGATTTTCCATCGATGGTAGGAATGGTCGACGCGAGGTCATCGCGAGGCGCAGCGTGAAGGAACAGGTACGAGTCATCGGCGGTCTTGAAGAAACCGAAGCCAGCAACCCACGAGAGGAGCATGTCGGCACCGTCAACAGCGACACCATCTGACCACTTCACAGCGTCGTTGATCGTGTACTTGACCGTGAGCGGCTCATCGCTGGTCTTTTCATACGAACCGAACTCTTCCTGCAAGAGGAGTTCTGGTGTCGCGTTGTAGTAGTTGAATCCGGAGTTCGCGATGTACAACGGGATCGAGTTCGCGACGTTGTTGCCGCTGGCCGATGCCGAGTTGAACTCCGATGCGATGTCATTCCAGGCGACCGAAATGGACGTCCCTTCGATGACCTCGGATTGGTACGGAAGCGCACAACCGGAAAGAACGAGGACGCTCGTTCCGACGGCGGCTACCGAAGCGAGAATTCGCTTGGTTTTCACTGATTTCCTCCTAGGTGGGCACGTTGGTTGAAGACCGCGCGGTGCGCGTTCCATACCCGTGTTCTGTTCAGACTATTGCTTTTTTGACCAAAAATGTCAAGCGCTGTGAGCGGTTAGGTTAGTAAGCGTCTTATTTCTGATTCGCATGACGACGAAAGGAGTTGCCAATGACCCGCACGAAGTGGGAAATCCTCGTCGTTTTGCTGCTGAGTTACGGCATGTCGGCCCTCTATTCCGTCGTTGGAATCGCGAATCGCCTCACCCAACCAACTCCACTGTCACAGCAAACCGCGACGCTCAACCGGCCGCTTGCGACTCAAGAACTGTTTGACCTCATCTATCAGGTGCTCGGCGTCGTCGCGGGTCTCGCTCCCGTCGCACTCGTGGTGTGGCTCGTGTGGCGAGATTCTCCGCCGCGCCTCAGTGCTCTCGGCATCGGGTGGTCGGATGGTTTTTCGTGGCGGAAAATGCGGCACGAGATTGCCGTCGGTTTTGGCCTCGCCGCACTGATTGGCATCCCGGGAATCGGCGTCTACCTTGCCGCCCGTGCCCTCAACCTGGGGGTAACCGTCGTCCCCACCGCGCTCGACGCTCACTGGTGGACCGTCCCCGTTCTCATCCTGTGGGCTCTTCGCGCCGGAATCGGCGAAGAGGTCATCGTGGTCGGCTACCTTTTTGATCGACTCAAGACGCTCGGGTGGACACCGTGGGTCATCATCACCGCCGCCGCTGTTCTTCGCGGCACGTACCACTTGTATCAAGGGTTCGGTGGGTTCGTCGGCAACATCGCAATGGGTCTTGTTTTTGGAGCGCTATACGCGTGGAAACGAAGGCTCGCCCCGCTGGTCATCGCGCACGTAATCATCGACACCGCTGCGTTCGTCGGTTACCCGCTCGCGATCAGCCTTCTCCCCGGCATTTTCGACTAAGTCCCCTTCCCCTTTGTTTCACGCGGCACATGCGGTGTCAACGGGTTTCGCGGCGTTCGAGGCGTTCGAGGCGTTCGAGGCGTTCGAGGCCCATCATCACCCCCGACGTTTTTGGAAACCAAATCCCTTAATACATAGGTTCCTGGAAACTGAACACCTGTTTGTGGATCGCGTCAGAGTGAATACGTCATTTGGTATCCACGAAAGTCAGTTTCTGGAGTTTTGGTTTCCACAAACGTGAGTGGGTGAGTGGGTGAGTGAGTGGGTGAGTGAGTGAGTGGGTGAGTGGAGATGGGTGGTGCAGGGCTAGTCCGCGAAGGCGGACGGCTCCGGGCAAGCACACGCAAGGTTCCGGTCACCATAGGCACCGTCTACCCGACGGACCGGTGGCCAGTACTTGAGCTGGTCTACGCGCGAGAACAGACCCGAGACCGTGTCAGAGATGACGCCACGGAACGGATATGCGGCGACCTCACGCGAGTATGCGTGGTTCCACTCCCCCGCGACGAGGCACTCGGCGGTGTGCGGAGCGTTGACCAGCGGGTTGTCGTCCGTAGGCCATTCACCTGCGCCGACCGCGTCGGCCTCGCGCTTGATACCGATCATCGCCTCGATGAATCGGTCGATTTCGGCGAGGTCTTCACTCTCGGTCGGTTCGACCATGAACGTTCCCGGGACGGGGAACGACATCGTCGGTGCGTGGAAACCGTAGTCAACCAATCGCTTCGCAACGTCGTCGACCGTAACCCCTGTTTCCGCGGTGAGCGGGCGGAGGTCGAGAACACACTCGTGAGCAACGAGACCGTTTTCACCCGCGTACAGCACGGGATAGTGCTCGCGAAGTCGCGCGGCGACATAGTTCGCCGACAACACCGCGGCGGCGGTCGCCTGGCGGAGTCCGTCAGAACCCATCATTCGAACATAGGCCCACGAGATAGGCAGGATGCTGGGGCTTCCAAAAGGTGTGGCCGCAACCGGACCACCGGCGTGGACGAACGGTCCGTCGCCGCCCGTTGCCGAATCAAACGCAGGGTGGGCTGTCGCCTGAGCCATCGGGTGACCCGGCAGGAACGGCGCAAGGTGAGCCTTCGCAGCGACGGGGCCGACACCGGGCCCGCCTCCACCGTGAGGGATAGCGAACGTTTTGTGCAGGTTGAGGTGCGAGACGTCGCCGCCGATATCGCCGTATCGGGCGAATCCGAGAAGCGCGTTGAGGTTGGCACCGTCAATATAGACCTGACCGCCGGCGTCGTGAACGGCACCCGTGATCTCGCGGATTCCGTGCTCGTACACGCCGTGCGTAGACGGGTAGGTCACCATGAGCGCCGCCAGATTGTCGCCGTGCTCGGCGATTTTGGCGCGAAGGTCGTCAATGTCGACGTCACCGTTGTCACGGCACGCCACGACCACGACCTTCATTCCCGCTAGGACTGCCGAGGCCGCGTTGGTGCCGTGGGCGCTCGACGGAATGAGGCAGGTGTCACGGTGAACGTCGCCGCGGGACAGGTGGTACCCACGAATCGCGAGCAAACCTGCGAGTTCGCCCTGGCTTCCCGCGTTCGGCTGGAGGCTGACGGTGTCATAGCCGGTCAGTTCGGTGAGCCACTCTTCCAGCTGCGAGATGAGCAGGAGATACCCCGCGACGTCCGCTGCCGGCGCAAAGGGATGGACCCCGCCGAACTCGCGCCACGTGACGGCTTCCATTTCGGTTGCCGAATTGAGCTTCATCGTGCAGGACCCGAGCGGAATCATTCCGCGGTCGAGCGCAAAGTCCTTGTCCGCGAGACGCTTGAGGAAACGCATCATCGACGTTTCGCTGTGGTACGTGTTGAACACGGGGTGGGTGAGAACGTCGTCCGAACGACGGAGTGCGCTCGGGACGGCCGTATCAGAAACCACGGCAACCGTGGTCGATGGCGCTTCGGGTGCGAGCCCAAAAATCGGGTCGATCAGCACGTCATCGCCGCCCGCCAGAATGCCTGTTGCGAAGCCTGTGGACAGTTCATCGAAACTGATCTGAATCGTGTCGGAGTCCGCGACGTGAAGCAACAAGCCCGCGGCGTGGGCGGTGGCTGCTAGTGCCTTCGCCTTGCCAGGGACCCGAATCTGAACGGTGTCAAAGAAATCGGTGTGGACCACGTCGTGACCAGCGGCCTGTGCGCGGCGAGCGAAACGGTTCGCTTTTTCCGAGACATTGATCGCGATTTGACGGAGTCCGGCCGGGCCGTGATAGACGGCGTACATTGCGGCGAGGACAGCGAGGAGCACTTGTGCCGTGCAAATATTCGAAGTCGCCTTGTCGCGACGAATGTGTTGTTCACGGGCTTGGAGAGTCAAGCGATAGGCGGGTCGACCGTCAGCGTCACGCGAAACGCCGATCAAGCGTCCGGGCATCTGCCGTTCGAGTCCCGCGGCCACGGCGAAGAATGCCGAGTGCGGTCCCCCGAAGCCAAGCGGAACGCCAAAGCGCTGCGACGAACCGACAACGATTTCGGCGCCCTGCGAACCAGGCGAGGTGAGAAGATTCAGCGCGAGCAGGTCGCTCGCAACGACGGTCACGCCGCCAACACCCTTGACTGCCGCGATGTCCGCCGAAATGTCGCGAACGCGACCAGACGACCCGGGGTATTGAATAAGTGCGCCGAAGGCACCGTCGGCAACCGCTGAAGCGGCTTCTCCGTTGGCGAAGTCAACAAACTTGAGGACGACGCCGATTGGTGCGGCACGGGTCTCAAGTACAGCTCGGGTTTGAGGGAACACATCGGCGTCCACGAGGAAGACCTTCGATTCGCTGCCCGAGACGCGGCGTGCCATGAGCATGGCCTCGGCCGAAGCGGACGCTTCGTCAAGCATGCCCGCATTCGCGGTGCCCATCCCGGTCAAATCGCACACCATTGTCTGGAACGTGATGAGCGCCTCGAGACGGCCCTGCGCGATCTCGGGCTGGTAGGGCGTGTACGCCGTGTACCACGACGGGTTTTCAAAGATGTTTCGCTTGATGACGCTCGGCATGACGGTGTCGTAATACCCGAGCCCAATCATGTTACGACCCACGGTGTTCTCGTTGGCGATCGCGCGAAGTTCGGCGATGGTCTCGCGTTCACTGGCGGCCTCGGGGATGCGCGACAGGAATGTTTCTTGGCGGATTGCGGGCGGGACAGCGGCGTCCATCAGTTCGTCCAGCGACGAATATCCCAACGAGCCGAGCATGACGCTCTGCGCGTCTCCGGTGACGCCGATGTGTCGGTTACGAAAATCGCTCATGCCTTACTCCGCAATCAGGGCAGCGTAGGCGTCGGCCGAAATGAGATCGCCAAGACTCGACACACGGACCGAAAACAGCCAACCGGTGCCGTAGGGGTCAGAGTTGACGAGTTCGGGTGAGTCGACGACGGACTGGTTTGCTTCGACGATTTCGCCCGAGACGGGTGCGAACAGTTCTCCGACGGACTTGGTCGATTCTGCCTCGCCGACGACGCTGCCGGCGGTGATGGCCTTGCCCACCTTGGGGAGGTCGACGTAGACGATGTCGCCCAAGGCGTCAGCAGCGTACTGGGTGATTCCGACGACAGCGAGATCGCCGTCAATTCGAACCCATTCGTGCTCACTGGTGTACTGAAGTTCGGCGGGGATGCTCATGCGCGTGCCTTTCGAGAGTAGAAGGGAAGTGAAACAACGGTTGCAGGAATTGCGGTTCCGCGAACATCGATGTCGACAACCGTGCCAAGTTCGGCAAAGTCGGGTTCAACGAGCGCGAAAGCGATGGGGTAACCCAGGGTCGGTGACAGTGCGCCACTCGTCACGGTCCCGATCGTGCGGCCATTCGACTGAACGGCGTAGTCGGCGCGGCCAGCTCGTTTTCCGTCCGATTGCAGTCCAACGAGGACAGCGGCGCCTGCTGATACCCCGGCCATGACGCCGTCCCGTCCGACGAAGTTGTCCTTGGTCTGATCGACAGCGCGGGCGGCGTTGACTTGAACCGGCTTGAGAAAAGTGTTGAGTTCGTGCCCGTACAACGGCATTCCCGCTTCAAGGCGAAGGGTGTCTCGACACGCGAGCCCGCACGCTTGAAGCCCCCGAGTCTCACCGGCGTCCGTTGCGGCCCGCCACAATTCGGCGGCGTCCGTTGCGGGGATGTAGATCTCGAAACCGTCTTCACCCGTGTAGCCGGTCCGGCCAATCAACACCGCGGTACCGCGGAACGTCGCCGAAAGGCAACGGTAATAGCCAAGTTCCGCTAGGCCGTCCACCTCGAGCCCGTCGATGTTGTCAAGGATGTCACACGAGTTCGGACCCTGAATCGCGACGAGTGCGACCGTGTCGGAATCGTCTCGGACCACACAGTCAAAACCGCGTGCTCGTTCGCGAATCGCCTCAACGGCGACAAAACGATTTCCCGCATTGGCAACGACGAAGAATTCCTCATCGCCCGTGCGGTACACAACGAGGTCGTCGAGGATGCACCCCTCGTCGTTGAGAAGAAGCGAATACTTGGCGCGACCTAGTGGAATATTCGAGAGCGTTCCCGAGAGGGCGAAATCGAGCGCAGCCCCGGCGCCCGGCCCGACCACATAAATCTCGGCCATGTGCGAGAGGTCGAAGATTCCGGCTGCGGTTCGAACCGCGTGGTGCTCGGCCAGATCTGACGAATAACGGACGGGCATGTCCCAACCGGCGAAATCGGTGAACGACGCTCCGAGTGCACGATGAATTGCATCGAGTGGAGAGAGTTTGAGGGATTCAGTCACGAAGACTCCGAAAGTCGACACGCTGCCGACGATCGGCGACGGGACTCCCCCTCTGTTTCTGTGCCTGAGAGTTTCGCGCGAGTTGCACACTTTCCCCTACGGCGGAAGCCTGGGCTTCGCTTTCCAGAGTGACCTGACGATGCGGTACACGTACCTGAGAGATTGGCGGGGAGGCTTGCTCCTTCGGTGACCGGCTCGAAACCGGTCTCTCCCGCATCGATGAGCGGTCATCTTAAGTTGTGATCAAAGTCTAACGCCAAAACCACTGGAGAGTCAGGACCAACGCGACACTGTTCGTGTCGGTTAAGGGCGAGCCACTTCTGGATCCGGGCGAGTGACGGCACTGATCGACGCCGCGCCGACCAACAGAATTACCGGCACGAGGAACGCGCCAAAGATTCCGGTCACAATTGAGATTCCGCCCAGCACGGGCCCTACTCCGAGATTAGCGAAGTACACCCAGGTCCATAGCGTGCTTTGCGCTTGAGTGAGCGTCGATTTGTTATCCGAAACAGCTGAAACTGACATTGCGATGGACAGCGAACCACCCACTCCCCACAAGAGCACGGCGACGTATTCGACCGGAGCGAACGGCGCGAACGTGAAAATCCCGACCCCGACAGCACACAGCACCGCGGAATACAACACGACCGCCCGGCGGCCGATTCGGTCGACAATGCGACCGCCCACGACTCGCGAGAAAGCCATGCCCAGCGAATAGAGCGTGTACGCGAACGCAGCCTCGGCGGGGCTACGCCCCGCTTCCGTCAGAGCGAGTGGAATGAATACCGCGGCAGCTCCCTCGGCGAACACAAAGACGAACGCGATAATCGAGATGAGGTGGGTGCGGCGGCGGCCTTCGGGCGTCTGCACGATTCGAACGGTTTTCACACCGCTTTCGTGGTCGGGATGTTTGCCGTGGTGTTTCGGCAAGCCAGACACTCGATACAGGGTCCAGCCGCCAATCAACACCGCCGTTCCGACCAGTTGCATCTCGATCGGGACACTGGCAAGAATCAAGAGGCTGGTGATCAACGCGCCGACGAGAACTCCGATCGAATAGCCGCCATGCAGCATCGGTAGTTTGCTCTTTGCCGATTCGCGATCCAATTCGGAAGCCTCGATGTTCGACACATAATCTGCCGCACCAAACGGCAGGCCGAAAAAGAACAGAGCAACAGTTGTGGCAATGAAGGAGTGCGTCTGTAACCCAAAAATTGCCGCAATGAGCGATATCGGCATCACGAGGTAGGTTCCTAACGCCATCGCGCGCGATCCATATCGCTCAATGATTGCGCCTGACGCAAGAACACCGATGATTGCGCCGGCAGCGAACACAGTAGCGATGATGCCCATATCGGCCGTGGACACTCCGAGTGTGTCGCGAACATCCGGACCGCGACTCGTCCACGAGGCATTGAGAATTCCGCGGCCAAAAAACATCGAGAAGACGGTCACAAACCAGACCGAGGAGCGGTACTGGGTAACCGTTTTTGTCATGGGTTCACCCTACCAACGTGGAAGGAGCGGGACTCCACGCTCCATGAAAGTCCCGCTCCTCGCGCCAATAACATCACAAAATTTTCCCGAGGCAGCGACACAACACAACTCTGTGGACAACTCGCGGCCAGTCCTATTCGGGACGTTTCCAGTCTCCGTCGCTCTCAAGAACGCGCATTTTTGCCTCGATCAAGGCGGCGATGAGTTCCTCCGACAACGGCTCGTCGAGCGCGAAATGCAACGAACCGAGTGTCCTTACGAAACCCGTCAGTTCGCGATCGAGTTGGCTCAGCACTCTGCCACTGTGGGGAAGATATGCGAGGTGTTTTGTGAACGCCGCGAACCCGGCCACCACTTTTCCGCCCACCGCGAAAGCCGGCATTTGGTAAGAAATCTTTTGTTCTGCGTCCGGGACGATTGCAAGGATCCGGCGACGCATCTCTTCCAACGTCGATTTTTTCGGTTCCGGAATGGCGGCAAGGTAGGCGTCGATATCGGCAGCACTCATGGCTTTCCTACCCCTCCGAAAAATGAAACTTTGCTACCCGTTTTCGGCGAGAAAAGTGTCCACCGCTGTCCGCAGGAATGCGATGTCGTCGTCAGACGGCATCCCGTAGGTAACCTCGACGGTGGTTTCGCCCCAGTCGGCGTCGATATGTTGCTGCACAATCAGCCCGTTCGAGACACTGTAGGTGGCGACAAAGGGGTCTTGGTCAGGCCCTTGGTCCAGAGTCGTTTGATAGGTCCCGTCCGCTTCGTTGAAGGTGAGGCCAAGGTCGACTTCTTGGCCCGCTTCTTCCGCCAGCGAGTAAGCATTCGACGCGTAACAGGCGGCGAAACTATCGGTCTCCCAGATCAGCGCGGGAACTCCGTTCTCGCCAACGTAAACGGCGTTGAAGTCTTTGTAGGCAATCGATTTGGGAATCATAATGGCCTTTTGAGTGCCGTCCCAGCCGCTTTCGACGACACCCTCGGCACTCGCTTTGTCGCAACTGGCGTGTGCGATTTCGCGGAACGCCTCTGTGGCATCCACGGGCTCAGCGATTATTGTCGATGTCGGCGAAGTGCTTGGTTCCGGAATTGCCGACGGAGTTCCCACCGGTAACGCGTTCGAACATCCTGTGAGAATCAGCACCGCCCCACAAACGACAGCCCCGCGCCAGTTGATTTCCATGACTTAAGACTAATCCGATTCACCCTCATGAGTCGGGAAATCCGCACCGACGTTCATGGAAAATTCCGGCGGGAAGCTAAACGTTGAAACGGAACTCGACGACGTCACCATCGTTCATGACATAGTCCTTGCCCTCTATCCGGGCTTTGCCCTTAGCGCGGGCTTCCGCAACCGATCCGCACTCGACGAGATCCGCGTAACCAACAACCTCGGCTTTGATGAATCCCTTTTCAAAATCAGTGTGGATGACACCGGCGGCTTGCGGCGCTTTCCATCCCTTACCGATGGTCCAGGCGCGCGCCTCTTTCGGACCAGCTGTCAAATACGTCTGCAGGCCAAGCGTGTCGAATCCGATTCGCGCGAGCTGGTCGAGTCCGCTTTCGGTCTGACCCATCGACGACAGTAGTTCGCGGGCGTCGGCCGGATCGAGATCGATCAATTCGCTCTCGACCTTGGCGTCGAGGAAAACCGCCATCGCCGGCGCAACCAGCGCGGCAAGTGCTGCCTTCTGCGCGTCATCGGTGAGGACTGCCTCGTCGACATTGAAGATGTAGAGAATCGGCTTGGCGGTGAGCAAACCGAGTTCCCGAATTGGGCTCGCGTCGAATTTCGCCTGCGCCAGAGTTTGTCCCGCGTCGAGAATCTTCTGCGCCTCAACGGCAGCGGCGAGGACATCGGGCTCCATTTTCTTGCCCTTGACCTCTTTTTCGTATCGCGGAATCGCTTTCTCGAGCGTCTGCAGGTCGGCAAGAATCAACTCGGTGTTGATGGTTTCGAGATCGTCCTTGGGGTCGACCTTGCCCGCAACGTGGATGACATCGTTGTCCGCAAAACCGCGCACGACCTGTGCGATTGCGTCCGATTCACGAATGTTCGCGAGGAACTGGTTTCCCAGCCCTTCGCCCTCTGATGCACCCTTGACGATTCCGGCGATGTCGACGAACGACACCGGCGCGGGAAGAATTCGTTCACTCCCAAATATCGTGGCGAGGACATCGAGGCGCGGGTCGGGCAGGTTCACCACGCCAATGTTTGGCTCGATCGTGGCGAACGGGTAGTTCGCTGCGAGAACGTTGTTGCGCGTGAGCGCATTGAACAGTGTTGATTTTCCCACATTGGGGAGTCCGACGATACCGATGGAAAGAGCCATTCGGCAAGTCTAAGCGAGGGTCACCGAGCGGCTCGCGCGGTGCGATTCGCGTAGGTCACACCAATCAACACAAGAGCTCCGCCAGCGAGTTGGGTCGGAGTCACCGAACCGCCGACGGCGATGACGAGAAGTGCCGTGAAAACGGGGATCAGATTGAGAAAAGCACCGGTTCGCGTGGGTCCGATGAGGCCGGACGAAATGTTCCAGAGGAAGTACGCTCCGGCGGAGGGGATCAACCCAATCCACAGAATGCCGAGCCAATCGAACCCGTCAAGATGTAGCCATGCGCCGTTTCCCAGGGCGATGTCGATGACCATCACGGGAATCATGATGATTCCTGAAATGCCCGCGTGGACGGCAGTCGCCGTGATGGGCGGCGTTGTGATGCGCGGGGACACCATCGAATAGGCGGTCCACAAGACGATGGCCACAAGCACCAGCGCGTCACCGTACGAGACCGTGAACTCTCCCGCGATTCCTGTTCCCAACACGACGATGACAGCGCCAACAAACGAAATCGCGATTCCAATCACTGTTCGCGTGGACAAATTTTCGTGAAGAACGAACCGAGCGGCAATGGCGATCGTGGCGGGATTGAGCGAAATCAGAACAGCGGCGGTCACGGGCGAGGTCACGCCGAGCGCGTAATAGAGAAGCAGGGTGTATCCGACATAGCCGAGCAGCGCTTGCACAACGTGGGTTTTCCACTCGCTAACAATGACAGCGCGGGTTGCCTTCTCCATGATCATGGCGAGTGGAACCAGTGCGATGAGAGAAATGAACCAGCGCATCCCAGTCAATTGGATGGGTCCGATGGCTTCCAACACCACCGGCGCAAAAGCGAAGTTTGTAGCCCAAAAAGCCATCGCAAATACAGCGGGAACGTAAAGCCGGACAGAGCGCATCCCGCCAGCGTAGCGTTACATATGCGGAGATTGTCTATTTGTTCGTACAATGTGACAACACGGCACTTTTGTTCGCTTGCGGGAGGGTGAGACATGGACGACAACGTCATGGCAAACCTGTTTGCTGACCTTGAGCGCTCTGGCCCAATTCCCCTCTACTACCAAGTTGAGCAGCGAATCGAAAAAGCGATCATGGAGGGTGCGCTTCCCGCCGGGGCTCGACTCGAAAACGAAGTCGCCCTTGCTGGACGCCTCAGCCTCAGCCGGCCGACGATCCGTCGCGCAATTCAGGACCTCGTTGACAAGGGACTTCTGGTCCGACGTCGCGGTGTTGGAACACAGGTCGTCCATGGCCGAGTCACGCGAGGTCTCGAGCTAACGTCTCTGTTTGACGACCTCACGAAGGGCGAACAGAAACCCACGACGCAACTGTTGTTCTACTCTGCGGACAAGGCGAACGACACGGTCGCCGATCGCCTGGGAGTTCCCATCGGATCGCCTGTGTTGCACATCCGCCGACTTCGTATCGCCAACGGCGTGCCCGTCGCGGTTCTCGAGAACTGGTTGCCCGAACACTTCCTTGACATCTCCGAAGGTGAGCTGTCCGTCACGGGGCTCTACGAAATCCTTCGAGGCCGTGGGGTCACAATCCGCGTCGCTAAGCAAAAAATTGGTGCACGCACCGCCAACGCCGCAGAAGCCGGACTCCTCGATATCGATCGCGGCACAGCGCTGCTCACGATGGAGCGTGCGGCCTTCGACAACTCGGGGGTCGGCATCGAATACGGTTCGCACTACTACCGGCCCGACCTGTATTCGTTCGAAGTCACCCTGGTTGAGAAATAACCGTTAAATCAGAAAGCGGCGCGGGTTTCCCCACGCCGCTTAGCTGTGTTCGAACCTAATCCTGACGGATGACGCTGATTTCGTGGGTCAGCGTGTCGAGCTCGGCTCCACCCGCCATCGCCTGAATCAACTCGTCGAGCTGTACCTTCTCACGCACGAACGACGCGGTCATGCGACCACGGTTGAGCAGGTAGAAGTGGTCGCCAACGAGGAACGCGTGGTGTGGGTTGTGGGTGATGAAAATCACCGCGACCCCGCGTTCACGCGCGGCGAGGATGTATTTCAGCACAATTCCCGATTGGCGAACACCGAGCGCGCTCGTCGGTTCGTCGAGAATCAACACGTTGGCGCCGAAGTAGACCGCTCGGGCGATCGCAACGGCCTGACGCTCACCACCCGAGAGGGTGCCGATCGCCTGGTTTGTGTCACGAAGGTCGATTCCCATGTTGAGGAGTTCGGCCTTGGCAGTTTCTTTCGCAAACTTCGTGTCGAGAATACCAAGCGGCTTCCACCACTTCTTTGGTTCGTTCCCAAGGAAGAAGTTTCGCCAGACCGACATCAACGGAACCGTGGCGAGGTCTTGGAACACCGTCGCGATTCCCTTCGCCATGGCCTCACGCGGCGAATTGAACTCGGTCTTTTGCCCCGAGAGCAGGAATTCGCCTTCGCTCTGCTTGTGAACCCCCGACAGAATCTTAATGAGTGTGGATTTCCCAGCGCCGTTGTCGCCCAGAACACAGGTGACCTGCCCCGGATACACCGCAATGTCTACCTCACGGAGTGCGACGACGTTTCCGAACGACTTTCCGACACCCCTGAGTTCGAGGACTGGATCAGCGGATTTCTTGGCGTTCATTTGCGGGCTCCCTTCGCCTGCTTCGACAGCCAGGTGTTAACCAAAACTGCAAGGAAAAGGATGACACCGAGGAAGGTCGATACCCAGTCCTGGTCCCACAGCGCGTAGGGGATTCCGATGGCGGCGAATCCCATGATGATGGCACCAATCGAGGCGCCGATTGCAGAACCCGCACCACCGGTGAGGAGCGTCCCACCGACGGCGGCGGCGATGATGTAGTAGAACTCTTGTCCAATTCCCTGACCCGCTTGCATACCGCGCAGTTCAAGAAGCGTCATGCAGCCGACAAGGGCTGCGGCGACAGAGGTCAATACGAAGAGTGTGATCTTGGTTCGATTAACGGGGACACCGGCGTTGCGCGCCGCGTTGGCGTCACCACCGGCGGCAAAAATCCAGTTTCCGAACGTGGTTCGGGTCAATAGCCAGGTCGCAAAAATAGTGAAGCCAATCCACCAAAACACCGAGACCTGGAACGACGCGTCCCCAAACTCAATCTTTGTTGCAAACCAACTCCGAGCGGTATCGAAGCCCTCGCCCGTGTCTACGCCATCGACACGAACAGTACCCGTGATGAGCTTCGTGACGGCGAGGTTCATGCCCTTGAGAACAAAGAACGTCGCGAGCGTCACGATGAATGACGGCAACCCTGTTTTGATGACGAGATATCCGTTTGCGAGTCCGACGAATGCTGCGAACACGAGAGTCGTGAGGATGGCTGGCCACACACCCATTTGGGCTTCGCTGATGAGGTTTCCCAAGAGGAGCCCAGCAGAACCGACCATGACACCGGACGAGAGATCGAACTCGCCAGCGATCATGAGAAGCGCGACGAAAATGGAGACAATGCCAATGGGAGCGGCGAACTTGGTCCAGCCCGCGGCGCCTTGAAGTTGTGCGAACTGTCCCGTCGTGTCCACGATGGCGAAGACGGTAAAAATGACAAGCGCTCCGATGAGGGCACCCAGTTCAGGGCGACGAAGTGCTTTCGTGATTAGCGAAACGCGTTGAACGCGTTCATCTGCTTTGACGGCGGTCATCGTTGACTTCACCTTTCTCTCTGGATAATTCTAAGAATAAAGAGAGCGGCTGGCGCCGGTTTCCCTGCGCCAGCCGCCCGCTTTTGTGGTGCTAGAGACTAGCGCGTACCTGCCGCAACCAGTTCCATGACCTTGTCTACGTTGTCCGCGGTAACGAAACCGGGGCCAGTGTAGATGGGGAGTCCACCACCGAGCTCGTGAGCGTTGGTGATGTTGAGGAACAAGAGGACAACCGACATGTAGCCCTGCGCGTACTGCTGCTGGTCTACGGCGAAGGCCATCTTTCCGTCCTTGATAGCGGTGAGTGCGTCAGCTGACATGTCGACGGTACCGATAATCGCGTTGCGACCAGTGGCGTCCGAAGCAACGAGAGCTGCACCGGTTGCGATGTCTGCGTTGAGCGCGAAGATGCCATCGATGGCCGGGTCGGCCTCGAGTGCAGCTTGGATCTTGGCAGCCGAACCAGCGAGGTCAGCGAGTCCACCGTCGATGTTGAAGTCAATAACTTCACCGGCGAAGGTCTCACGAGCACCCTGACAACGGTCGGTCAGACCCGAGTTCGCTGCTTCCTGAATGGGGCAGATAATCTTGGTTGCACCGAGGTCGTTGAAACGAAGTCCAGCTTCGCGTCCAGCAACGATTTCGTCCTGACCAACGTGCGTGAACGCACCGAGGTCGCGGAACACCGACGAACCGGAGTTCATCGTGACGGTGGGGATACCAGCAGCGGCCGCGGCCAGCATTGCGTCCGTGATGGCTTCAGCATCGGGAGCCGATGCTGCGATACCCGAGCAACCACCCGCAACGCCAGCTTCGATGGTCGAAGCCTGCTTTGCCGAGTCGTTCGTCGATCCTTGGTAGTCAAGAGTGACACCGAGGTCTGCAGCAGCAGCTTCGGCACCAGCCTGAGCAACCGACCAGAACGTTCCACCGTCACCGTGCGTGTAGACACAGATCTTGATGTCAGCGTTGTCACCGGCAGCGGGAGCAGCGGTGTCGCCACCCGTCGCTGCACAGCCCGCGAGTGCGAGCGATGAGACTGCGGCGAGTGCCGCGAATTTCTTCCAGGACATTGAAGCCTCTCTTCCTTGAGTATTTAATTGTCCTTCGTGCACCTAGGGCGATGCACGACACCAATAACTATGTCATATCAAACGCAGTTGTAGAATCAAGTTTGACATTTTTACGAAATCAGCATCAATCCGCAGGATCGGACATCGCGGTCGATCCACCGAAACGAAAGCACACATCATGAGCGCAAAGATTGCTGGAGCACCAATTTCTTGGGGTGTCATCGAAGTTCCCGATTGGGGACACCAAATGAGTCAAGATCGTGTCCTCAACGAGATGACGGAACTCGGCTACAGTGCCTGCGAATTTGGTCCGTTGGGATTCCTGCCGGTCGAGGCCGCGGGTCGTGTCGCAACCCTTAGCGAACACGGACTGTCCGCCGTTGGTGGCTTCGTCCCCGTGGTCCTTCACGACGTAACCCACGACCCGAAACCCGAAATTCGCGCCGAACTCGAAGTGTTCAAAGCCGCTGGCGCCGAGGCGATGGTTCTCGCCGCGAGCACCGGCAGCGAAGGCTACGACAGCCGACCCGTGCTCAGTGACGCTCAATGGCAGACGCTGTTCACCAACCTCACCGAACTTGCGGCACTTGCCGCCGAATATGGAATTCTCGCGGTCATTCACCCCCACATGGGAACAATCATCGAATCGGCAGACGACGTCGCACGCGTTCTCACCGGGACATCGATTGGCTTCTGCCTGGATACCGGCCACATGCTCATCGGCGGAGCCGACCCGGTCATGTTTGCGCGCGATCACGGGGACCGCGTCAAGCACGTGCACGCAAAAGATGTCAACCTCGCGCTAGCGAACAAAGTGAAATCCGGCGAGTGGACGTATTACGAGGGCGTCGCCGCCGGAATGTATGTGCCGCTCGGACAGGGTGACGTCGACGTCGCGGCAATCGTGCGTTCTCTCGAGGCGGCGGGATTCACCGGCTGGTACGTGCTCGAGCAGGACTATGTTGTCACCGCCGAGCCAGAAGAGGGTGAAGGTCCCATCATCGACGCACGAGCGAGCGTCACCTATTTACGTTCCCTATTGGGCGAATAGCGACCAACGACGAACGGCCCGAGGGTTTCCTCGGGCCGTTCGCACATTAAATTAGCTGTCAGAGCTTGCCGTCGACTGACACTGACTTACCCGTTCGCGCCGATTCCGTGGCGGCGTCCGCGAGGATCAACGCGGCACGGCCGTCGTCGAACGTCGGGTTGTAGTTCTTCCCATCGCGAATCCCATCGAGGAACAGCGCGAGTTCGCGTCGATACGACACCGCGTATCGAACAAGGAAAGCATCGATGAACGGCTCGGCCTGTCCTGTTCCGGTGGCGTCGTATTTCTGAACCGTCGTCGGCGAAACGTTGTGGGCGTGAAACATCGCCTTGTCACCGAACGCCTCGAGGCGCTGGTCGTATCCGTATGCCGAGTGACGCGAATTGACGATGACGATGATTTCGCCGCCCCGACCTCGCATCGTGACCGACACCGAGTCGTAGTCGTTCTCGGCTTTGATGTCGTCACTGAAGACGTTCGTTCCGGCCGCATACACGTCGACGATGTCGGGCACAAAGTAACGCGCCATATCAAAGTCGTGGATGGTCATGTCGCGGAAGATGCCGCCCGAAACCGCAATGTACGCACGCGGAGCCGGCCCGGGATCACGCGACAGGATGACGAGCTGTTCGAGCTTGCCCGCTTCACCGGCGGCAACCCGCTTCTGGATCGACTCGAATTGAGGGTCAAAACGTCGGTTGAACCCAATCGCGATGTGAACCTTCGCCGCGTTTGCCTTGTCGCGAAGTACTTCCACCTTGGCGATATCGAGGTCGATGGGTTTTTCGCACAGGACGTGGATTCCCTCGTCGATAGCGCGATCAATCATGTCAAGGTGCGTTGGAGTCGGCGATGCGACGACGATGACGTCGACCTCGCCAGACTTAAAGACGTCCTCCGGGTCGGCCGTGACCTTCCCGCCAAATTCCGCCGCGAGCGCCGTCGCACCGTCGATAAACGGGTCGCAAATCCATGCGAGGTTGGCACCTTTGGTGTCGGCGATACTGCCCGCGTGAACCTGGCCGATTCGGCCCGAACCGATAAGTCCGATATTCAGATCGCTCACAGCGTTCCTTTCGATTGTTAGGACAAACCTACAATATAGATACGAGCGAACCCGAGGAGACCCCATGGCACGGATTGCGATAACTGGCTCGACCGGATTCGTCGGCAGCAATATCGCCGAGTCCCTGATGTTATTGGGGCACTCGGTTGTTGGGCTTACCCGAAACGGGTCTGCCTATGCCGCGTCGTGGCCTCTGGTCGACGTTGACTATTCGTCCGACGAATCTATTTCACACGCACTCGACGGCGTGGACGCGGTCGTTCACTGCGCAATCGCAGACGACTTCCGGCGCCTGCTCAACGACCGGGCAGCCGCCTACGGCAATTACGTTGCCCTGACCGAACGGCTCGCCCGTATCGCCGACGCCAACGGGCAGAAGTTCATCTTCATTTCGACCGACTGGGTGATGGACGGCACGGGGCATCGTGAACTCGAATCCAATCACGGCAACGCCATCAACTATTACGGATATCTGAAAGGCCTCGCCGAGCAAGCCGTTCACAGTTCACTCGAGGGCCGAGGGGTCGTCGCTCGAGTCGCCGGGGTGATGGGACGTCACCGAATCGCCGAAGCACCGAGGTTGCAGGACGTCGGCTTCGGGTTTTACGTCGACACCCTCGTGCGGTCACTTCGCGCCGGGAACGAGTTTCAGGTTTGGGGCGGCCCCAACGTCAACCAGATGACGACCCCGTCGCTCGCCTCCGAAGCCGGGGCGCAGATCGCCCGAATCATCGATCGTGACGCGACGGGAACGTTTCACCTCGTCGGGGACACCGCCGTCACCCGCATGGAACTCGCTTACGCAGCCTGCGACGTTTTCGATCTGCCGCGTCATCTCATTACCGAGGGAGAACCGCCTGCGGCGGAACTGTTTCCGGGACCGGTACCCGTGGATTCGAGCCTCGCAAACGAGCACACCAAATCGGTCTTGGGGCTTGGCCCCCAGCCTCTCAACGACATCTTGACCGCATTCCGCCGGGAAATCGATGGCGGAAAGGTGAGTCCCGTGACAACGAATTAGAACTATTTCGCGTATTTCGCGACGTAGTTCCCAATAGCCTCGCGCTGGTACTTGGCCGTTTCGATGTTCGTCTCGTTCTCGGCGAAAACACTGGAGCAGAGAACCGATTCCGGGTTGTTGAGGAAACCGATTTCACTAAGCGCTCCGAAGAGCTCATCGAAATTGACGTCACCGTCGCCGACCCTCAGGTGCTGGTGGATGCGAACCGCGTTTCCCGGTGGGTTCGAAATGTAGCGAAGTCCGTGGGAACGAGTGTGATCCATCGTGTCCGAAATGTGGACGATTCCGATTTTGTCACCCGCGGCTCGAATGATGTCCAACGGTGCTTCCTGCATGTGGAAAGTGTGGGAGGCAACATACGCCATTCCAAAATTCTTGGAATTAATCCCGCGAATTACCCGGAGAGCGGCAATCCCGTTTTCGACGAAGTCGTCGGGATGCGGATCGATGAACACCTTAATGCCTTCTTTTTCGACAAGGGGAACGATTTCTTCCATCGAACGGTAGAACGCTCGCTCGGATTCCTCGGCGCGTTCGGGACGACCGGAAAATTCCGTACCAATCCGGTCGACTCCCAAATCGGCCGTAATCCGAATGACGCGCTTCCAATAGCGCATGGCCGATTCCCGCGCGTCCTCGTCGGGTCCTGACCATCGCAAAACCGGAAGCGTGGATGCGATTCCGACACCAGCATCCTTAGCCGCCTTGGCGAACGCCTTCACCAGATCGTCGTCGGCCTTGGGGTGATTGAAAAACGGAATCATGTCGGCGTGGGGCGTGAGCTGCAGCCACTCAAAACCGCACTCCGCTGCCACTCGGGGGAACTCGAGTAACGAGTGCGAATGGTGAAAGGGTGTTGGGTCTAGGGCAATGCGAACCATGGTGTGTCTCCTTTGTCGGTGTGAAATAGAAGCGATAGCGGGCGCTATCGGGAAGTGCTCATGTCGTGTAGGGCAGTCGCGGGTCAACCGGCTGGTGATCCCAGGTCGAACGAATCCACGTCTGTGCGGGCTCGTCACAAATAAGCCAGGTGCGATCAGGGTCGGGACCCGCCATCACATTTAAGTAATACAGGTCAAAACCCGGCGCAGCAACGGCGGGACCGTGCCATCCGAAGGGGACGAGGACGACGTCCCCCGTGTGCACCTCGACCAGAGTGTCGATGGGACCCGTGTTCGAAGCCGTCGTCTGGATGAATCCAAACGGTTCTGCAGCATCGGGGACCGGAATGCCGCGCTCAACAGCCGCGTCAAAATAGTAGATTTCTTCGAGGTTTGATTCGATACCCGGCCGGAACTCATCGTGCTTGTGGCGGGGATACGACGACCAGTTTCCGCCCGGTGTGATGACCTCAACGACGACGAATCGGGCGGCGTCGAGCGCTTCGAGTCGGCCGAAATTGTGCACCTGACGACTCGCGCTGCCCGCGCCACGCAATTCAACGGGCACCTCGCTTGCCGGGATGAACTGGACGGGCTTCGCTGTGTCGGTCTGCGCACTCGCAATCGCGATGCGGGAACCGTGGGTGGCAGCAATCGTCAACGCCGTTCCCGTCGGCACGTAGAGCGTGTCCGTCGGCCCGTGGAACGGAGATTGACGGCCTGCTAAATTAAATTTCGTGTCGCCAACGGTAACAACACAGGAACCACTGAGCGGAACAACGATACGTTCCTCGCTCGCTGCGGGAAGATCGCACTCGGTCGAGATCGAGGCGTCGAATACATACATACCGGTGTGTTTCCAGCCCGGGATCGACGAGTCGACGACGGACTCGAAAACGCCACTCGACAACGCCCCCCGGGGATACACCCACTCGTTCGTCATCGTCGCTCCTTGGAGCGATTTCGCGCCATGACTCTATCCCCCGTCACCGCGCAAAATCGCTAGTTCTGGGGGAAGCCCAGGTTGATTCCACCGTGGCTCGGGTCAAGCCAACGAGACGTCATGGTCTTTTCCTGAGTGAAGAAGTTGAAACCATACATTCCGTGGGCCTTCGAGTCACCGAAGAGCGACGACTTCCAGCCGCCGAACGAATAGTAGGCAACCGGGACGGGGATAGGCACGTTGATTCCGATCATGCCGACCTGAATCTCGTTCTGAAAACGTCGAGCGGCACCACCGTCGTTCGTGAAAATTGCGGTTCCGTTTCCGAAAGCGCCGGCGTTGATGAGCGCCACTCCCTCGTCGTACGTCTTGACGCGAACAATCGATAAAACTGGACCAAAGATTTCTTCGGTGTACACCTTCGAGGTGGTCGGCACCTTGTCAATAAGCGTGGGTCCGAGCCAGAAACCGTTGGGGTCACCGTCGACCTCGATACCGCGACCATCGACGACCACGTCGGCTCCGTCCGCAATCGCGATGTCAATGTACGACGCGACCTTGTCGCGGTGCTGTTCCGTGACGAGAGGACCCATGTCGCACGATCGACGACCGTCACCGATGACCAACGAGCGCATGCGCTCGGTGATTTTCTCGATGAGTGAGTCGGCAACGGGCTCAACGGCAACGACGACCGAGATCGCCATACACCGCTCTCCAGCCGAGCCAAATCCCGCGTTGATTGCCGAATCGGCCACAAGATCGAGATCAGCATCGGGCAGGACCAGCATGTGGTTCTTCGCGCCACCGAGTGCTTGGACGCGTTTGCCGTGCTTTGCGCCGGTTTCGTAAACGTACTGAGCGATGGGCGTCGAACCGACGAAAGAGATTGCGTGAACTCGTGGGTCGGTCAACAGTCCGTCAACCGATTCCTTGTCGCCATTGAGAACCGTGAAGACACCATCGGGAAGACCGGCTTCCTTCCAGAGTTCGCCGAGCCAAATCGCGGCCGACGGGTCCTTTTCAGAGGGCTTGAGGACGACCGTGTTTCCCGCGGCGATGGCGATGGGGAAAAACCACATTGGAACCATTGCGGGGAAATTGAAGGGCGAGATGACGCCGACGACGCCGAGGGGCTGACGAATCGAATACACATCGACACCGGTCGATGCGTTTTCCGTGTAGGAACCTTTGACGAGGTGGGGAACACCACACGCGAACTCAACAACCTCTTGACCACGCGAAATTTCGCCGAGGGCATCTGAGAGGACCTTGCCGTGTTCTGCGGTGAGAATCTCGGCAAGTTCGCCCTTCTTGGAGTTAAGAAGCTCGCGGAAGTTGAAGAGGATTGCTTGGCGGCGAGCAATCGACGTGTCACGCCATTCGGGATACGCCGCGTGAGCGCTCGCGATCGCTTTCTCGATGTCGGTCTGGTTGGCGAGGACAACGCGTTTGGTTTCCTTGCCGAGGGCCGGGTCGTAGACGGGGGCGGTGCGGTCGGTCGTGCCGTGGTCGCGTGCGCCGTTGATCCAGTGCGGGACGGTGTTGTTGGTCATAGTTATTCCTTTTTCCTCAAGTCTACGAACCGTGGACGAGTTGTGCAGCGGCGTCGACGGCTTTCGCCACGTCTCCGCTTCCGGGGTACAGCAACGATCGGCCGACGACGAGTCCTCGCACACCGGGCAGCGTGAGGGCGTTGGCCCACCGTTCGATGAGTTCGTCTTCATTGTCACCCGGGTCTCCGCCCAGGAGAAGGGTCGGAAGTGTCGTCGACGCCATGACGCGTTCCATGTCGGGGACGACGGGGATCTTGAGCCACGAGTAGGCGCTCGAGTTTCCGAGCCCCGCTGCGATGGCGACCGAGAGAATGACCTGGTCGGTCGACAGGTTGTTGGTGATTGACCCGTTGACCCATTCGCTCATGAACGGTTCGAGCATGATGGGGATTTCGAGTTCGGCCGCCTCGCTCACGGCGAAGGCCGTCGATTCGAGAGTGTCGGCGGTCGCCGCGTCCTTCAGGTTGATGCGCACGAGATTCTTGGCGAAGTCGAGGCCGTCGCGCTGAATGGCCGGCATGTCGTAGGCCGTGTAGCGGTCATCCATCTCGAAGGAGGAGCCGCGCAAACCACCGCGGTTCATCGAACCGACCACGATCTTGTTGTCAAGGAGTCCGAGAAGTGCCAGGTCGTCGATGATGTCGGGTGTTCCGAGCACACCGTCGACACCGGGGCGGTCGAGCGCGGTGGCGAGGTTGGTCAAGAGTTCATAGCGGTCCGACATCGCGGTCGGGTTCGCGCCGACGGCGAGCGCCCCACGCGCAGGGTGGTCGGCGGCAACAATCATGAGTCGGCCGTCGCCAGCGAGGAGTTCGCGGCGCTGACGGTTCGCGAAAACCTCGGCGAGTCGGCCGGGGTTCGTCGCACGCGTTTCGCGCAGCGCGTCAAAGTCGAGTTGTACCATTACGAGATCTCCTTCACGATGGCGAGCACCTCGTCGGTCGTCGGCATCGCCGTCGAACATTCGAGGCGAGACGCCACGATCGCACCCGCCACGTTGGCGAAGCGAAGCACATCCGCCAGGTCCCAGCCCTGGATGAGTCCGTAGCACAGCGCCCCTCCGAAAGAGTCACCGGCTCCAAGCCCGTTGACGACCTCGACGAAGTGCGGGGGAACCTCGACGGCACCGTCGCGCGTCTTGGCGAGAACCCCCTTGGGGCCCTGCTTGACGATGGCGAGTTCGATACCGCGTTCGAGAAGCGCGTCGGCTGCTCGGTGCGGGTCGGTTTCGCCCACGGCGACCTGGCACTCTTCTTTGTTGCCGACGGCAACGGTCACTTTGGCGAGGGCGCTGGCGGCTTCGACCGTCGCGAGTTCGGGAGAATCCCAGAACATTTCGCGGTAGTCGAGGTCAAGGATAGTGAGCGGCTTTCGCCCGCGAGCATCCCACGCGACGTGGTGTGCCTCGCGCGAAGGCTCTTCGCTGAGTCCCGTCAGGGTCGACCAATAGATGGTTGCGTCACGAATCGCGTCGAGGTCTAATTCAGAGGCCTTGATTTCAAGATCCGGCGCTTTCGGCTCGCGGTAAAAGTAGAGCGGGAAGTCGTCTGGCGGATAGATCTCGCAGAACACGACCGGCGTGTTCAAACCTTCGACTCCCGACACAAATTGGTCACTCACACCAAGCCGAACGAGTTCGTTGTGAACGAACTTTCCGAACGGATCGTTCCCGGTGCGCGTGATGACCGCCGAGTTGAGACCGTGCTTCGCAGCGGCGACAGCGACGTTGGTCGCACTTCCTCCGAGGAACTTACCGAACGAGGTGACGTCCTCTAATCCGACACCGATTTGCAACGGGTAGATATCGATGCCGACGCGACCAATAGTGATGACGTCAAATGAGGTTGTCATTAGTCATTACTTTCAGTGGTTGGCGGCGTGAAATCTCGTCTTCTACCTATGTTAGGACATACTGACGCGTTTCACCAGCCAACACCACAAAAACGGCACTCTGACCACGGACTATGGGAAGTCTGGGGGTGCTCACTGTCAGACTGGGAACATGGACATGATCATCTATCTTGCAATCGGGCTCGTCGTCGGCGCGGTCATCGGAATTCTCGTCGGGCGATACGTTATGGCGTCGTCGACGGGTGACGCGGTCACGGTCGCGGGGCTTGCCGCCACGACAGAACTGCAACAACAGCGCATCGCGGAACTCCAGGGCTTCCTCGATGAATTCCGTGAAAAAGAATCGAAGCGGGGCGCCGAAGACAACGCGGTGATGACCAAGTTGGAACCGGTGACGCTCATGCTCAAACAACTGGGCGATTCGGTACGCACCATGGAAAACGAGCGTGGGAACCAGTACACGTCGGTCGTTGACGCCCTGCGAATCTCGGTTGAAAAAACTGAGAAATTGACGGGGCTCACCGCTGGCCTCAAAGCAGCGCTCGGCTCTGGCGGATCCTCGAACGTCCGAGGCGGCTGGGGCGAACACCAACTCCGTCGACTCATCGAAGCCGCTGGGCTGGTTGAACACGCCGACTTCAACACCCAGGTGCAGGTGGACGCTCTCGATGACGACGGCAAAAAAGGCCGCCCAGACCTCGTTGTCCACCTGCCCGGTGACCGTCACATCATCATCGATTCGAAAGTGCCCACCAATGCCTACATGGAGGCCGTCGACGCCGCCGCCGAAGGTCGCGACAACACGGCACTTCTCAAGAAGCACGCCGCAGAGGTCCGCAAGCACATGAAGGACATCCACGATCGGAAGTACACCGTCAAGCTCAGCGGCAGTGCCGACTACGTGATCATGTTTGTCCCCAGTGAAACGATTCTCACGGCCGCGCTCAATGCCGATGCCGCTCTTTACGACGACGCACTCGACATGAACATCGCGCTCGTGTCGCCCAACGTCTTGTTCATGTCGCTCAAGTCGATCGCCTTCCTCTGGCACCAACAGGAACAGTTTGAGAAAGTTCACGTCATTGTCGACCTTGGCAAGGCGCTGTACTCGGAGTTCTACAGCCTTGCCGATCTCGTCAAGAAGCTGGGTGACAACTTCGGCACCGCCTTAAATGCCTTCAACTCTGTCGTGAGCAAGATGAACGGCGGTTTGCTCCGGGCTGCCAAGGCTCTGCCTGGCTCGGCGAGCGCCGCCATGCCGGCGGTTGCCCCCGTTACGAAGGCGGTCACGTCACCGAAGGTTGAAAAGTATCCGAAGCCGGATGCCGACGCTCTCGAATTAGACACCGTGATGAGCGTCAACGCTGACGAATTAGAAATTTTCGATGAGCAGACCACAATGGACACAGATGGAGAAGCCAACTCGAAGTAAGGCCGCGCTCCGCGACAGTGTCGTCGCGGTGATTGGTGTCATCCTCATCGCGGCTAACACCCGTTCGTCCGTCTCGGGGCTTTCCCCCATTTACGACATCATCAACCACGATGTTCCGCTCGGAATCGACGCACGCGCTGTTCTTGGGTCGCTCGCACCGATTGGGTTTGTGATCGGCGGGCTATTGACACCGCGGCTCACCAGGCGAATTGGGCTCGAGTGGAATCTCGTCACACTGGTTGCCTTCATTGCGATCGGACACACCGTTCGCGCTCTCGCCACGGACTGGACTGTCCTCGCACTCGGCTCGGCCATTGCCCTGATTGGTTCGGGTATGGGAAACGTCTCGCTGCCCCCGACTATCAAGAAGTATTTTCCCCAGCACATTGGGTCGATGTCGGCGGCATACATCACCTTTGTCTCGCTCGGTTCCGTCGTTCCGCCGCTCATTGCTGTGCCGCTGAGCGAGTCGATGTCATGGCAGTTCACGATGGCGATTTGGGCGACGTTCGCTGCCGTTACGCTCATCCCGTGGTTCGTTGAAATACGGTCCGGGCGCAATTCGGGCGACCCACTCGGTTCGGTGGGTGGCCCCAAACTGGCACTCGCGAAATCTCCCACCGCATGGGCAATCGCCGTCGCGTTCGCGGTGTCGAGCATCGCAGGATATGGAATGTTTGCGTGGTTGCCCGATATCGCCAAGGACGTCGTCGGGATGACAGAGATTGAAGGAGGGTTGATGCTGTCGACTTTTTCGATCGCGGGAACCCCGATGGCGCTTGCCATGCCCCTCATCGCGGCGCGCATCCGACACGTTGGCTGGCTCGCCGCGCTCGGTGGAATGTTGATCTTCGCTGGATTCGGGGCGATGCTTGTCGCGCCAACCGTTGCGCCCTATCTGTGGGTCGTTCTGTTCGGCGTGGGCCCATTGTTGTTCCCTCTGTCACTCGTGCTCATAAACCTGCGTACCGAATCCACGTCAGCGTCACTCCAACTCAGCGCGTTCACTCAGTTCTTTGCCTACTCGGTCGCGGCGACCGTTCCCCCACTCATGGGAATATCGCGCGCGATCACCGGATCGTGGAACATCGCGTTAGCAGGCCTCGCACTCTCTGGGCTCGCCGCCGGCTGGTCCGCTGTGATTTTGTCGCGAAACAACACGGTTGAATCAGAACTCGTCGCGAATTAGTCCAGCCAGCGCTCGGCGAGATAGTCCGAATTGACGCGACGGACAGTGCCCGAACGCGAACGGAAGATGACGCTCTCGGTTCGCAGCCATTTGCCCTCGGGACGAACACCACGAACCAATTCGCCGTCCGTGACTCCCGTTGCGACAAAGAACGTGTTGTCACTCGCGACGAGTTCGTCGGCGGAATAGACATAATCAAATTTGAGACCAGCGGCGAGACCGCGCTCGCGCTCCTCGTCAGTGCCCCACTGCAGACGGCCCTGAATGAACCCGCCGAGGGCCTTGATCGCACAGGTCACGGCGACGCCCTCAGGGCTTCCTCCGACGCCGTAACACATGTCGATCCGGTTGTCCGCGCGAGCCGCATTGATGCCGGCGGCGACGTCGCCATCGAGAATCAGCCTCGTGTGCGCACCGGCCGTGCGAATCTCGTCAATTGCATCGGCGTGACGCGGCCGATCGAGAATCGCAACCTTGATTTCATTGACCGGCTTCTTCTTGGCCTTCGCGAGGGCTTTGATGTTGTCCGTCAGCGATTGCGACAAGTCGATGACACCGTGCCCGTCCTCGTTCGAGACGAGCTTTTCCATATAGAACACGCTCGACGCATCGAGCATCGAACCGCGATCGGACACGGCGAGCATCGAAATTGCGTGGCCGCGACCCGCTGCCGTCAGGCTCGTCCCATCAATCGGGTCGACGGCGATGTCGCACTCCGGTCCAGAACCGTTTCCGACGACCTCGCCGTTAAACAGCATCGGGGCGTTGTCCTTTTCGCCTTCACCGATGACGATAGTGCCCTGGAAGTTGACCGTGCCGAGGAACTTTCGCATCGCGTCGACGGCGGCTCCGTCGGCGGCGTTCTTGTCACCGCGACCGATGAACGGGTGGGCCCGAATAGCCGCCGCTTCGGTCGAGCGCACCAGTTCGAGGGCAAGGTTACGATCCGGATGGGCGAACTGGTTTGTCATGAAAATCCCCTGTGTCACGTGCACTGCGACGTCGTCGCGAGTGGATCGGTGTGACTCCAGACTATCCGTTAGCCCCCGACAGTAGACTGAACGCGCGCGCTTGCCCGACATTTCAAGGAGAAACATGCCCGTCGCAACACCGGACCAATACGCCGAGATGCTGGACACCGCAAAGAAGAACGTCTTCGCGTTCCCCGCGATTAATGTGTCGTCATCGTCGACGATCAACGCCGTGTTACAGGGTCTCACCGAGGCGGGTTCCGACGGAATTCTTCAGGTCACGACGGGTGGCGCTGACTTTTTCGCAGGCCACACCGTCAAGGCGCGCGCAACGGGCGCTCTCGCGATGGCGAGGTTCGTCCACGAGGTCGCGAAGTCCTACCCGATCACGGTTGCGGTTCACACCGACCACTGCCCCAAGGACGCCCTCGACGGTTTCGTTTTCCCGCTCATCGAAGCAAGCGAAGAAGAAGTCAAGGCCGGACGTAATCCCATTTTCCAGTCGCACATGTGGGACGGCTCGGCTGTTCCTCTCGCCGAGAACCTCGAAATCGCTCAATCAATCCTGAAAAAGACCACAAACATCAATGCCATCCTCGAGGTCGAAATCGGTGTCGTCGGCGGTGAAGAAGACGGCGTCAGCCACGACATCAACGACAACCTGTACACGACGCTCGACGACGCCATCGCGATGGTCGAGGCTTTGGGTCTCGGCGAAAACGGCCGCTACATGGCCGCCCTCACCTTCGGAAACGTGCACGGCGTGTACAAGCCCGGAAATGTGCAGTTACGTCCCCAGATCCTCGCCGACATTCAGGACGGTCTCGCGAAAAAGTACGGCACCGAAGCGAAACCGCTCGACCTCGTCTTTCACGGCGGGTCCGGTTCGACCGAAGACGAAATATTCGAAGCTGTTCGCAACGGAGTCGTCAAGATGAACCTCGACACCGACACCCAATACGCGTTCACCCGATCGGTCGCCGACACGATGTTCCGCAACTACGACGGCGTTCTCAAAGTCGACGGCGAAGTCGGAAACAAAAAGGTCTACGACCCGCGTTCGTGGGGCAAACTCGCCGAAACAGCCATGGCGGCACGAGTCGTCGATTACGCAAAGCAACTCGGCTCGGCAGGACACACTCTCGCCTGACACTGCCCGCGTTGTAGTGTTGCTCCATGTCAGGACAATCGTTGCCGCGATCGATGCCGGCCCCCCACGTCATAGATTCATCGACCGCTCCAGTTTTGCGCTGGGGGATTATGGGACCGGGCGGAATCGCCGAACGGTGGGTCAGTACAGTTCTCGCAAACTCGAACCAACACATCGTCGCGGTCGGTTCGACCGATGCGGGGCGTGCGACCGCGTTCGCTGATAACTTCTCGATCGGCAACTCCTACGGCTCGTACGACGACCTGTTGGCCGATCCTCAGGTCGACATCGTGTACATCGCGACGCGACAGCACACTCATAGGGATAACGTCCTGCAGGCCATTGCGGCAGGCAAGAACGTCCTAGTAGAGAAGCCCCTCGCGACTCTCGCCGAAGACGCACGCATCGTTCGCGATGCGGCCCGCGCCTCTGGCCTGTTCGTCATGGAAGCAATGTGGACGACGTACCTACCGCAATCGGACATCATTCGCCAACTCGTTGCGGATGGGGTTCTTGGGGATATTCGACTGGTTCAGGCAGATCTCGGTCAGGACCTTCGCGACGTCGCGCGACTGTTCGATGCCAACGGCGGCGGAACCTCCCACGACGTCGGAATCTATCCGACCGCATTCGTGTCGAGTTTCTTCCCCGAAACCCCTTTACGAATCGACGCCATCGGTGACTCAACGGATGACGGAGTGGACTCCGAAATCACGATTCGAACCCAGTACGTAGGTGGCTCAAACGGATATGCATTCTCGTCCATCAAGGCGTTCTCGCATTCCTTGGCGTGGGTTGACGGCACCCACGCGTCGCTCGAGGTCGGACACCCCTTCCCGATCCCGTCGAGCCTGACGTTGTATAACCGCGAATTCAACCCGACCGCCGTCGCAAGTTGGAGCGACCCATCGTCGGTTCGCGGACACGACGGCCTGTTCTATCAGGCGAATGCCGCGGCGACCTTCATCGCTCAGGGCCTGACCGAATCGCCGTGGAGAAACCTCGACGCGTCGGTTCGTGACATTGAGATTATTGCCGAGGCGCGACACCAGATTGACGTGTATTACCCCGGAGAGTCCCGCTAAGAGCGACGTCCCCCCAAAGGGCGATCGCTGTCGCCACGCAGTTCTTTCGGCAACGAAAACATGAGATCTTCCGTTGCCGTCGTGACGGTCTCGATGTGCGCGAACCCGGCCAAGCGAATGTCCGCGAGCAATTCATCGACGAGATACTCGGGAACGCTCGCACCGGACGAGATGCCCATCGTCGAAACGCCTTCGAGCCACTCTTGCTTGACTTCGCTCGCATAATCCACGCGGTATGACGCGCGAGCGCCCGACTCGAGTGCAACCTCGACGAGGCGAACCGAGTTCGACGAGTTCGACGAACCAACAACAAGAACGAGGTCACAGTCAGGAGCAATCTTTTTGATCGCTACCTGGCGGTTCTGGGTTGCATAACAAATGTCGTCACTCGGCGGATCCTGCAGGTGTGGGAATCGCGCGCGCAAGCGACGAACGGTTTCCATGGTCTCGTCGACCGACAGCGTGGTCTGCGACAACCAAATCAGATTCTCGGTGTCGGGAACCTCGATGATGTCGGCTTCGTCGGGGTTGTTCACGAGCGTCGTCTGGTCGGGCGCATGACCCATCGTACCTTCGACTTCTTCGTGCCCTTCGTGGCCGACGAGAAGGATGTGGAAACCTGTTCGCGAAAATCGTTCCGCTTCGCGGTGAACCTTGGTGACAAGCGGGCAGGTCGCATCGATGGCCATGAGGTTGCGGTCGAACGCATCGCTCTTGACCTTCGGTGATACGCCGTGAGCGCTGAACACGAGGTGCGACCCCTCGGGGACTTCATCGACCTCATTGACGAAAATGGCTCCGCGTTCCGTCAGCGACGCGACGACCTCGACGTTGTGAACGATTTCCTTTCGCACGTAAACCGGAGCACCGAATTGGTCGAGTGCCTTTTCGACCGCGACGACGGCCCGGTCGACGCCGGCGCAGTATCCACGCGGCGCGGCGAGCAAGACCTTTTTCGGAGCGTCGGTGGACACCTCAACCAGTGGCGTTTCACGGACGGGGTGCGCCTCGCGCAACTGAATGTTGATTTTGCCGTTCGTAACAGTGCTCACGGTTCCAGTCTATGTTTCAGACAGAGGCCGCGAGGTCAGCCATCGACCGCCACTCGACTTTCCCGTTGGGCCCCGTCGCGACGAGAATGAAATCAGTTCCCTCGCGGGGGTCGGGCACATGCAGCCTGACAACACTCTCACCGTTTTCCCATTCCACAATCAACCCGTTGTCGTCGGAATCCCAGTGGTACGTTCCATCGAATGCACCGTGAGACGTGCGCAATCCGGCCAGATTCAGTGTTGCCTTAGTGAGTGGCTCACCCAGTGCCGCCTCGACGTCGGTTCGCTCGCCGATAAGGGCAGACATAGTGAAGACGACGGGTAGGTCGGTGAGCATCGCGATGATGCGGTCCATGAAATCGTCACCGTGGTCGGTGCTCGGCATCGCATCGAGCACGATGGGCTCGTCGTCGAAACCCGTCTCGGGAGTCATCACCACGAGGTCGCGCAGGTGGAGGGGAACGATCCCCGCCGCGTTATCGAGAGCGCCAAGGTCGTCATAGATATAGGTTGCGGGACGCACTGAATTCCTTTCCGCGAGAAGGTTCCACAGTACCGTCCGCCGTCTGCAGTGACGGGTACGGTTAAACCATGACGGACGCTCCCGACGACATCACACCGCTGTCGGTGAGTGTCGCGTCGCGAGTCGCCCGCGACAAGATCGCCGCGTGGAAATCCTTCTGGCTCGAGGGCGAAATCGCCGAGTGGAAGCCGTGGCAACAAATCGTCTTCTTCACCGTGAAAGACGAAACAGCCCGAATCGATTGCAAGATAGACGGGTCGAGCGTCACCGCGTCGGGCGAACAATTCAAGGCGGGCGACAAGATCCGCCTCTTCGGCCAATTCGACTTCTGGCCCAAGAACGGCGAGATGAAGTTCGTCGCCAACACGATTCGTCACGAGGGGCTCGGCGACTTTCTCGTTGCCATCGAGAAGTTGCGTGCCACGCTTCAGGCGGAAGGTGCGTTCGACGAATCTCGCAAGGTCCCACTGCCGAAATTCCCGCGGTGCATCGGGCTCATCACCGCAAAAGACTCCGACGCCGAAAAGGACGTGCTCGTCAATGCGCGTAATAGGTGGGCCGACGTGCAATTCAGAACCATCTACACGGGGGTTTCCGGTGACGGCGCGACCTCACAGATTCCTGGAGCTATCGCGCAACTCGACGCCGACCCCGAGGTCGACGTCATCATCATCGCGCGCGGCGGCGGAGCATTCCTCGAACTGGTCGCGTTTAGTGACGAACGGATTGTGCGCGCCGCAATGGCGTGCGTGACCCCGCTCGTCAGCGCGATCGGTCACGAGAACGACCGACCGCTTCTCGACGAGGTCGCCGACCTGCGGGCGTCGACCCCGACCGACGCCGCCAAACGGGTTGTGCCAGACGTCGCCGCGGATCTCGCCGAAATCGACCAATTACGCGCCCGCGGTCGCCAAATTGTGACGACGGCGATCACCAATCAAATCGATCGAATTCGGCAGTTGGCGTCTCGTCCGGTCATGGCGAGCCCCCTCGCGTACCTCGAACGGCACGAAAACGACCTCGCCAATCTCGCCTATCGCGGTTCCACGTTCGTGGAATCACTCGTCCACCAGACGACCGACCGTCTGCACGGAATCGTCGGCAAACTGCGAACACTGTCTCCGCAGAAAACCCTCGACCGCGGGTACGCGATCGTGCGAAATGCGGCGGGCGTCGTCGTCACATCCACGTCATCGGTTTCGACGGGTGACCCTCTCAACCTCCGAGTCGCTGACGGCGACATCACGACGACCGTGAACTAACGAAAGGTAACGTTGAACCATGGCTGACAAACTTCCCGAGGTGTCGACCCTCACCTACGAGCAAGCCCGTGACGAACTCGTCGCAATTGTTGATTCCCTCGAAAAGGGCACAGCGTCCCTCGACGAATCGGTCGCACTCTGGGAACGCGGCGAGGCCCTCGCAAAGCGCTGCGAGGAATGGCTCGCCGGCGCTCGTCAGCGGCTTGATGCCGCCCGGAAGCCCGCGGAGTGAGCTCCGCTCAAGAACGCCGCAATCGGCAGAACGTTTTCACGCTGATCGGGGCACTCCTCGCCTCGTTCGGAATCGTGCTCGTCATCGTCGTGATTTCGATTCGACCCAATCCGACCTCGCGCGCAGAAGTGGATTGGCACTCCGTCCACAATGACGCACCCAACTCCGTGCTTCTCGTCGACCCGACGTTTGCGGCTTCCGACGGCGATTGGTGGGCGAACCGAGCGGATTACCGAGCCGGCCGAAACCCCGAGTGGTACATCGGATTCGTTACCCCGACTAGCGGGTTTGTTGTCGTCCACGAATTCCTGGCCGACGTATCGCCCGAGGTGGCCGAGGTGCTTGATGACGTCACCGCGTCACCCGTCGTCATCGACGGTTCGACGTGGACACGATACGACCGGTCGGAACTTGAAAACCCCGGGAATTATCGACATGTTTACGAAATCACTCTGCCTTCGGGCGGTATCCTAATCGTGTCGGGCACGGCCGCCGTGAGCGAAATCGAACTCGTCGCGTCTCTCGCGCTCGAATCGGTGAACGTCCAGGTGACAGGAAAGGGCTGAGGATGTCTGCACAACGACCCGAGACCCCTCGCGATGCGTGGCAGCAACTCGTTGCAGGTAACGGTCGCTTCATCAGCGGAACTCTTGCGCATCCCCGACAAGACGTCGACCACCGGGATGCGCTCGCCGACGGACAGCGGCCTTTTGCAGCCCTGTTCGGATGCGCAGATTCGCGTCTGTCGGCCGAAATCATTTTCGACCTCGGATTGGGTGACCTTTTCGTCGTCCGAAACGCGGGGCAAACCATTTCCCAATCCGTAGTCGGCTCGCTCGAATACGCAGTCAGCGTCCTCGGAGTAAGCCTCATTCTCGTGCTCGCCCACGATGATTGCGGGGCTGTGCGCGCCGCGATCGATTCCCGCAAGCCGGATGCGACCCCGTTGCCCGTCAACATTCGGTCGATTACCGACGCCATCCAACCGGCAATTGACCGCGTGCTCCTAGCCAACGCGACCAGTGATGTTAGCGAGATTGCGGTCGACGCCGTCGGCGAAGAACACCTTCGTGACACGATTGCCGAACTGCTGTCGCAAAGCGAACTTGTCGGGGATGCTGTCGCAAACGGTAGCCTCGGTATCGTCGGTGCGACATACAACCTGCGCGAGGGTCACGTAATCCCCTCTATCGTCTTTGGCGACATCGACTAACCACTGAAGGAGTCACCGTGAGCGAGTTCCGAATCGAACACGACACCATGGGCGAGGTTCACGTCCCCGTCGATGCGTTGTACGGCGCTCAGACCCAGCGCGCGGTTGAGAACTTCCCCATCTCGGGAAGCGGGCTCGAGCCGGCGCAGATCGTTGCGCTCGCCCAGATCAAGCGCGCGGCCGCCATCGTCAACGAAAAGTTGGGCATCATCCCCGTCGACATCCGTGACGCTATTGTCGCGTCAGCCGACGAAATCATCGGGGGGCGGCACCACGACCAATTCCCCGTCGACACGTATCAGACCGGTTCTGGGACGTCATCCAACATGAATATGAACGAGGTGCTCGGAAACCTCGCGACCACCAAGCGCGGCGACGCTGTTCACCCGAACGACCACGTCAACGCGTCACAGTCGTCGAACGACGTGTTCCCGACGTCGGTTCACCTCGCTGTCACGGCCGCACTTCTCGGAGACGCGATCCCCGCGCTCGACCACCTCGCGACCGCTCTCGACAAGAAGTCGAAGGCGTGGGCGTCGCTGGTGAAACCCGGTCGCACCCACCTCATGGACGCCACTCCCGTCACACTTGGACAAGAATTCGGCGGATACGCCCGCCAGGTTCGCCTCGGAATTGAGCGAATCCAGTCGACCATCGTTCGCGTCGCCGAAGTTCCCCTTGGTGGCACAGCGGTCGGAACGGGAATCAACACGCCGGCCGGTTTCTCGGCCGCCGTGATCGCGGAACTCGCCTCGTCGACCAAACTTCCCATCACCGAAGCGAAAGACCACTTCGAAGCCCAGGGCGCACGCGACGGACTCGTCGAAGCCTCGGGTGCACTGCGGGTCATTGCGGTGTCGCTTACCAAAATCTGCAACGACATTCGTTGGATGGGCTCTGGGCCGAACACGGGAATCGCCGAAATCCACATCCCCGACCTTCAGCCGGGGTCGTCCATCATGCCGGGCAAAGTAAATCCCGTCGTTCCCGAAGCCGTGCTCATGGTGTGCGCCAAGGTCATCGGTAACGACGCAACAATCGCCTGGGCCGGAGCCTCTGGCTCGTTCGAATTGAACGTCGCCATCCCGGTCATGGGAACGTCTCTTCTTGAATCGATTCGACTTGTCGCGAATTCGAGTCGGGTGCTCGCAGACAAGACCATCGACGGGCTCGAAGCGAACGCCGAGCGCGCGGCGGCTCTCGCGGGCATGTCCCCCAGTATCGTCACGCCGCTCAACCGCATTGTCGGGTACGAAGCGGCCACAAAGATTGCCAAGCACTCGGTCAAGGCCGGACTCACCGTGCGCGACGCCGTAATCGACCTCGGATATGTCGAACGAGGCGAAATCACTCTCGAGCAACTCGACGCGGCTCTCGACCTTTTGTCGATGACCCGCCCCGGGGTTGCGAAGTAGTCTCATGGCCGAGAACCGCGCGGCACTGTTGGTGCGAACCGCTGCACGTGTCCTTTTGGGAGTGGCACTGACGTTTGCGGGAATCAGTCACCTCGGCTCTGCCCGTGCAGAGTTTCAGGCGCAGGTTCCACCGTGGGTGCCACTCGACCCGGATTTCGTCGTCCTCGCCTCGGGGGTCGTCGAAATCATCTTGGGGCTGTCACTCGTATTCCTCTGGCGCTGGAAGGCGTGGGTCGGGTTGTTTGTTACCGCGTTCTTCATCGCGATCTTCCCGGGGAACATCTCTCAGTTCGTCAACGGCATCGATGCGTTCGGGCTCGATACGGATGAGGCACGTGGCATCCGCCTTCTCTTTCAACCGCTTCTCGTCGTCTGGGCGTTGTGGTCGACTTCCGCGTGGTCACTCACTCGCACCGCGTGGCGATCGCGTTCACACCCAACTCGATAAAGTTCGTCGTGCGTTTCATCCTCTTGGCGAACTTCGACCCCACGCAGACTGAAAGAGGCGTAGTGTGACAGCATGGAGTCGCTCGCTCTATTTGTGACGCTGATGTTCCTGGCGGAAGTGCTGTTTGCGCTGGCTGTCGTCGCGTTCTCAATCGTGGCGCGATTCCGCGGGCGATTCCGCCGAACCGCGTTGGTACTGATTGTCCTCCTCGCAATCGAAACCGCGTGGGCGTTGTCGGTTCTTCCCGCGTTCGGGTTTCCGTCCCTCTTCGCTCTCGCCCTGTCGGCGGGAATCTACTGGTGGCCGAAACGCCGGTCCGCTCGTTCGCGGCGCTCGTAGACTTCACTCATGTCCAACAAACCCGCTCCGCGTCGAGCGTTCAAGCCACCCGTCGGAGACGTATCCAAGTACGAGGACTTCGACGGAGCGTGGCGCGGGATTGGACTCGGGGCGCCGGCTCGTCGGGCCCTCGTCGATGCGAAACTCTACAAGGTTTCCGACCTGCGCAAGATTTCCCTCAAGGACCTCGCCGAGCTTCACGGCATGGGCAAGTCAGCGATTGCCCGAATCGTCGTAATCATGACGGCGAAACGAATCACATTTCTTCCCGATTCCTGAGTCCTTCATGACACGTAATTTTCGTGTCCCTTCCGTGAGAACTATCTAGAATGAAATCAATCATGGATACGACAATCGACGACTTCCCCGCCCCCACTCTGGAATACCAGATTGCGGACATTTCGCTTGCGCCTGCCGGGCGCCACCAAATTACGCTGGCCGAGAACGATATGCCGGGGCTCATCGCAATCCGCAAGGAATTTGCGAGCGAACAACCCCTCGCCGGGGCTCGGATTTCGGTCTCACTGTCCATCACGGTGGAAACCGCAGTGTTCGTGGAGACTCTCGTCGCTCTGGGCGCGAAGGTTCGCCTCGCGAGCTGCAACATTTTCTCGAGTCAAGACCAGACCGCCGCGGCGCTCGTTGTCGGAATCGGAACCCCCGAGACCCCCCGAGGGATCGAAGTCTTCGGGTGGAAGGGCGAGACTACCCAGGAGTTCTGGGACCTCACCGACACGTCACTCGAATGGTCGTCGCACAACGGCGGTGCCCCGCTCGGCCCGACGAGCATCGTTGATGACGGTGGCGACCTGGTTTTTCTCGTTCACCAGGGAAAAACCTTCGAGGAGACGGGACAGGTCGAACAGGAAGACTCCTGGGACGAGCACGAGTTCGGTATTGTTCGCGGGATTCTCGAACAGTCACGAGTCAAAAACCCCACTCGCTTTGCCACCTTCGTCGAGGGCATCGTCGGCGCTTCGGAGGAGACCACGACCGGCATACATCGACTCCAGCATCTCCTGCGAACGCAAGAATTGCTCTTCCCCGTCATCAACGTGAACGACGCGGTGACCAAGTCCAAGTTCGACAACAAATACGGAATTCGTCATTCCCTCATCGACGGCCTCAACCGCGCGACCGACGTCCTCATCGGTGGAAAGGTCGCCTTCGTCGCGGGTTACGGCGACGTCGGTAAGGGCTGCGCCGAGGCGCTGTCGGGCCAAGGCGCGCGCGTCATCGTGTCCGAGGTCGACCCCATTTGCGCTCTCCAGGCGGTTATGGACGGCTACCAGGTGGCGAAGCTCGAATCCGTCATCGAACAGATCGATTTCTTTGTCACCACTACAGGCAACCGCGACATCTTCCGCCCCGAACACTTCGTTCGAATGAAACACCAAGCGATCCTCGCAAACGTCGGACACTTCGACAATGAAATCGACATGATCGGTCTCGCGGCCATCTCGGGCGTTATTTGTTCCGAGATCAAGCCTCTCGTTCACGAGTGGGTCCTACCCACTGGTCGCTCGCTCATCGTCCTCAGCGAGGGTCGCGTCATGAACCTCGGGAACGCGACGGGGCACCCCAGTTTCGTGATGAGCGCGTCGTTCACGAACCAGGCGCTGGCTCAAATCGACATCGCCCGCAACGGGGCGACAATGACCAAGACCGTTCACCTCATCAGCAAAGAGAACGACGAGAAGGTCGCGCGCCTCCACCTCGCCGCACTCGGAGTCGAATTGACCACGCTCTCCGAGGAACAGGCTCGCTACATCGGTGTTCCAGTTGACGGCCCGTTCAAGTCGGACCACTACCGTTACTAACGTCTAGCGACCGCTGAGCCGCGCCAGGAACGCCTTTGTGCGCGCTTCGCGAGGGTTGCGAAAGAACTCTGCGGCCTCACCCTCTTCGGCAATGATGCCTTTGTCAAGGAATATCACCCAGTCGGCAACATCGCGGGCGAACGACAGTTCGTGGGTCGCCATCACAATTGTGGTTCCCGACTGCTTGAGGTCCCGGACCAGTTCGAGGACCTCCCCCACGAGTTCGGGGTCGAGCGCACTCGTCACCTCGTCGAGCAGCAACAATTTTGGGTTCAGTGCGACGGCCCGGACAATCGCTGTTCGCTGTTGTTGTCCGCCCGATAGTTTGTCGGGATAAGAATGTGATTTGTCGGCAAGCCCGATTCGATCGAGCCAGCGGAGCGCAATCGATTCTGCCTCCTCTTTCGACTTTCCCTGGACGTGACGAAGTGCCAGCGTGATGTTGTCAAGGATGCTCAGGTGAGCGAAGAGGTTGAATGATTGAAAAACGAGCCCGATTTCCTGTCGCACCAGGTCCTGGTCGACCTCCGGGGCACTGATGTCCTGGTCCTCAAGCCAGATCTGCCCGTCGTCAATCTGCTCGATGAGATTGAGGCAACGCAGAAGTGTCGACTTGCCCGAACCCGACGAACCGATGAGCGCGACGATCTGACCGGGATACACCTCGAGGTCGACGCCACCCAGCACCACCCGCTCGTCGTAGTTCTTGCGAATTCCGGTCGCTCGGAGACGGGGTTTCGACCAGTCGATGTCTGTCACAGTGCACTTCCTGACTGTTCGCGCTGAGCCAGTTTTGCCGAGATGCGATCGGTGAATCGAACGGTCGGAATTGCGAGCAACACAAAGAGAATTCCAGCGAGAACATACGGGGTGAAGTTGGCGTAGGTGGCGACTTCAATCTGTGCGCCTCGAACCGCGTCGATGGCTCCGAGAACAGAGATGAGCCCGACGTCTTTCTGGAGGGCAACGAAGTCATTCATGAGCGGAGGCGCAACGCGACGGATCGCCTGCGGCAACACGACCAATCGCATGGATTTTCCGTAGGACAGACCGAGAGAGCGAGCAGCCAATCGCTGAGACGGATGGATTGACTCGATTCCCGCTCGGAACACCTCGGACACATATGCCGAATACGTCAGGGTGAGGGCAACGGTTCCCAGGACCTCGACAGGGATACGACCGAGCCACTCGAGTCGAAGCCCCGGAATTCCGAACCCGACGATGTACAACACGATGATGAGCGGCAGACCACGGAAGAAATCGACGTATCCGTGAGCGAAGAGTCGCAGTGGGAAGAACACGGGGTTGCGAAGGGTCCGCAGGAGTGCGAGCAACAGTCCGAAAACAACAACCGAGATGGTGGTGAAGAACAACACGCGAAGGTTGAGCCAGATTCCCTCGAGAATTCGGGGGAACGCTTCGATTCCGACCTCAATGTTGAAGAAGGACTCCGTGACGCGTTCCCACCCGGGTGTTGACACGAGACCGATGGCGACGACCAGCGAAAACAGTAACGTCGACGCGATTGCAACGAGCGTCGACTTCCGTTTCCGTTGAATGCGAAACGACCGACGCGCGTGTTCGATGGCGGACGGTTCGGTTTCACTCTGGGTCTGAGTCATGGGGCCTCTTAGCGAGAAATGGGAGGTCGCCGAGGCGACCTCCCAAATCTAACAGTTGGCCTACTTAAGAACGGGTGCTCCCGCGTAGTTGGCAAGCCACTCGGCTTCGAGAGCCGCGAGCGTGCCGTCTTCTCGCAGGGCGTCGACGGCGGCGGTGACCGCTGCGGTCAACGGGCTGTCCTTGTCGAGCACCAGACCGAACTGGTCGCCCGATGCGGCTCCCGAGATCTGGCCGACGATGGTTCCACCGTCAATCTCGACGGCGGTCAGGTACAGGGCAGTCGGAAGGTCGACGACGAGCGCATCAATCTGTCCAGCGGCAAGAGCAGCCTTGGCGTCGTCGTTCGAGTTGAACGCCGATGCACCGGCGGTCGGCTGGATGATTTCCTCAATTGCGGTGAAGCTCGTCGTCCCGGTAGCAGCGCCGATAACGAGGTCTTTCAGGTCGGCAATCGACGTGGCGCCATCAGCCTTCGAGCCCTTGACCGTGATGACGGTCTGGGTGGTCTCGTAGTACGGCGACGAGAAGTCAACAGACGCCTTGCGCTCATCCGTGATCGAGTACTGCTGGAGGTTGAAGTCGAAGTTCTTGACACCGGGCTGAATCGCCTCGTCAAACGTGGTGCGAACCCAGACGACGTCCTCGGGGGCGAACCCGAGCTGCTCGGCAACCGCGTAAGCCACCGCGGCCTCGAAGCCTTCGCCCGATTCAGGCGCGTCGCCGACGACCCACGGTTCGTATGCGGGAAGGCCCGTTCCGATGGTGAGTTTTCCGGCGGTGATGGTCTGGAGTACTTCCGGCTCTGCGGTAGGTACAGGTTCGGCGGGAGCCGAGCAACCCGCGATAGCAAGCACACCGGCGACAATCGCCGATGAAACCGCAGTGCGGAATGCGGTCAAACGTGAAGTGGTGATGGACATGGTCTCCCCTTTGAGTGAAGTGTTCTCGTAATTCTGGTGGGCGAGTGCCCACTTCTCAACTTTCCTTACGTTCTATTACGCGTCGACCGTGAATGCTGACTCGAAGGCATCAAGCGCGGCGTTCGAATCGCCCGACGCCCAGCCTTCGAGCCCCACGACCTTGTCAAATTTCAGGGCGACGAGTTCGCGAGCTATTCGCGAATAGTTGATTTCGCCCGTGCCCGGTTCCTGTCGCCCGGGAACATCCGCGACCTGAATCTCGCCAATCCACGGCAGAGCCTGCCGAACGAGTTCGACAAGGTTCCCCTCGCCAATCTGTGCGTGATACAAATCAAGGTTGAGTTGCAAGTGCGGGTTGTCGATGCTCGACACGATTTCGATAGTGTCCTCGGCACGCGCGAACGGCGTTCCGAGGTGGTCGACCACCAAATTGAGGTTCTCGAGCATGAACACCGCGTCATGTTTTTCCCCGAGGTCAGCCAGTCTCGAGAGCGTGTCCTTCGCAGTCCGGCGTTCGGCCGCCGTCACCGTATCGCGCGGGCGAATCGCTTGCCCATCACCGTCCAGTCCCGTTCCGTGAACGTTCAGTCGATCGGCGTCGATGATGCGCGACGCAACAATCGATTGCTCAGCCGTTTCGAGGAATCGGGCGATTCCGTCGGTTTCAAGCAGGTCACCCTCGATGTACCCGGTCATCGACGTGAAGTTCGCGCCAGTTGCGGCGAGTTCGTCCAAATCCTTGGTCGTCCAGTTCCAGATTTCGACGCCCAGTCCACGGTCGTGAATCGCGCGCACACGGTCGACGAACGATAATTCGGTGAACAACATTTCGGCCGACGCGGCCAACACATACGACACAGGACTCCTCGGGGCTCGTTGGCTCAAACCTAGCGGAGCGTTCGCTCAAACCTAGCGGAGCGTTCGCGCCAACCTACGCGATCTCGTAGTTGTCCAGAAGGTCGGTGACGAGGGCGGCAATGTCCGATCGCTCACTGCGCTGCAGTGTGATGTGACCGAAAAGATTCTGCCCCTTGAGTGCTTCGATGACACTCGCAATTCCGTCATGACGACCGACGAGCAGGTTGTCGCGTTGCGCAACGTCGTGTGTGAGGACCACACGTGAGTTCTGCCCGATTCGGCTGAGGACCGTGAGCAACACATTGCGCTCGAGCGACTGGGCTTCGTCGACGATAACGAATGCGTCGTGCAGCGACCGACCGCGAATGTGAGTGAGGGGCAGGACCTCGATGAGTCCGCGCTCGACGATTTCCTCCATCACGTTGTCACTGACAACGGAACCAAGTGTGTCAAATGTCGCTTGCGCCCAGGGGTTCATCTTTTCGTCGGCGTCACCGGGAAGGTACCCGAGGTTCTGGCCTCCGACCGCGTACAACGGGCGGAACACCATGATCTTCTTGTGCAATCGCTTCTCGAGAACGGCGTCGAGCCCCGCACAAAGGGCGAGCGCGCTCTTTCCGGTTCCCGCACGACCTCCGAGCGACACAATCCCCAGTTTCTGATCCTGAAGCATGTCGATGGCGAGTCGCTGCTCGGCGCTTCGACCGTGTAACCCGAACAGGTCGCGGTCGCCACGAACCAGTTCGATGTTTTTCGGCCCGACGACCCGGGCCAAAGCGGAACCGCGTTCGGAATGGACGACGAGGTTGGTGTTGCGGGGCATTTCTTCGACGAGAGTCGTGCGCAGTTCTTCTTTCTCGTACAACTTCTGCATCTCGTCACCCGACAGAGAAATCTCGGCTAGCCCGGTCCACCCCGAATCGGCGGCGAGCTCGGCGCGGTATTCCTCGGCCGCAAGACCGATGCTGGATGCCTTCACTCGCAACGGCAAGTCCTTGGACACGACGACGACATCGAGACCTTCGTTCGACAGATTCAGCGCGACCGCGAGGATTCGGGTGTCGTTGTCGCCCAGACGCAACCCAGACGGAAGGGCAGTGTCATTCGTGTGGTTGAGCTCAACGCGAAGCGTTCCACCGTCTCCCACCGAAATCGGCATGTCAAGTCGCTCGTGCTTGATACGCAGGGAATCGAGGTGTCGCAGTGCTTGGCGGGCGAAGTAGCCGAGCTCCGGGTCATTTCGCTTCTTTTCGAGTTCCGAAATCACGACCACGGGCAGGACAACCTCGTGTTCGGCGAATCGGAAAATCGCCCTCGGATCCGACAGCAACACCGACGTGTCGAGAACGTAGGTTCGCTGCGTTGTAGCGGCAGATATCGAAGCGGAAGTGGACGATGCGGCGGTGGGGTTGGGCACTCAGTCTCCGTTCAGATGCGGCGGCAACCGCGTGGCGACAAGACCGTGTGGCCTCTTCGCCACGTGAATTACCTCATACAGAGAAACTACGTCTCGCGAGTGAACGTGGTCGGTGTGACACGCCGAATAACGAAGTCGTAACTTAGCGTTCACGCACCGTATCGACGCTGTCGACGAGCGAAGTCTCGGAGGGCGCGGAGCAAGTCAATCTCGCGAAGGTCCGGGCCGAGCGCCTCAACAAAGTACAGCTCGGAATGTGCGGTCTGCCACAGCATGAAATCGGAAATGCGCTGTTCGCCAGACGTACGAATCACAAGGTCCAGGTCGGGCTGGCCCGCGGTGTACAGGTGGTCCGAAATATTGTCGAGCGTTATGTCATCGGCGAGGGTGTCGATCCCGAGTCCGGCAGTTTGGTGTTTGCGAATGATGTCGCGGACGGCTTCGGTGATTTCGTGGCGACCACCGTATCCCACCGCCAGGTTGACGTGCAATCCCGTGTGGGTCGCGGTCGAGTCCGCCGCGTTCTCGAGTGCCGTGCGCAGCGCGGTCGGAAGTTTGTCAGCGTCACCGACGTGATGCACCCGCCAGTTAGGGACGCGGGCGAGGTCGGTCGCGAGGTCCGCAATGATGCGGACCAGATTCTTCAGTTCGGCACTGGGGCGACCGGTCAGGTTGTCTGTCGACAACAGATACAGCGTGACAATCTCGACTCCCGCCGTGTCGCACCACTCGAGGAATTCCCGCATCTTGCTCGCGCCCGCTTCGTGTCCCTCAGCGATCGTGACGCCGCCGTGCAACTGTGCCCACCGGCGATTTCCGTCGATGATCATCCCGACGTGACGTGGTGGTGTCGTTTCGTGCAATTGGTTCTGGAGTCGCGTCGTGTACAACCCGTACAGGGCCGACTTGATCGATGTACGAAGCGACACCGCAGGTTACCCGTTGCCCGTTTCCTTGTCGACATCCGCGATGAGCTTGTCGACCGCGACCTCGGCGTCAATATTGGCCACGGCTTCCTCGCGATAGCGCAAGCGACGCATTCGGCGATTCATATCCAGGATCAGGAAAATCGCGGTGATGGCAACGGCCGCCGTGATGAGGAACCCGATGACGCCGGGAGTTACCCCATTCGGGTCAATCTCTTCGGCGAGGATCAGTGCGGTGTTCAAGGTGTCTCCGTTTCGCGTAGCCTGATTACAGAGTACCGAAGGGCAGTATGACATCCTCCCCAACACCTCCCGCGGGCCGCTACGGTGGTTCGGGCTTGTCCGTGCGTTCCGTGTGGATTATCGCGTCCGTCTCGGTAATCGCCTTCTTTTCGTGGGTGACCTGGGTCTTCTCAACCGACCCAACCACGGGAATCGAATGGGTCGCGTTCGAGTCGACCGATGGTGAAACGTCGGCGATGGTGAAGTTCCAGATCACGGCGCCGCCCGGAACGCCGATCACCTGCGCAGTGCGCACCGTCGATGCGTCGATGGGCACGAACGGCTGGACGGTGAAGTCCTACCCCGCGTCCGACCAATTCACGGCTCAGTATTCCGAGACGGTGAAAGCTGTCAGCGAGGTTTCCGGCATCGACGTCTACCGTTGCTGGCGCAACGACCGTTAGCCGTTTTGTTCAGAAGGGGCGGTCACGACTACCCTAGATAGACACCCCTTTAAAGGAGATTCTCGCCATGGCACCCATGTGGCTTACCCAGGAAGCGTTCGACCGCCTCGCGCTCGAGCTCGAAACCCTGTCGACGACTGGTCGCACCGAAATTGTCAAGCGAATCGAAATGGCGCGTTCCGAGGGTGACCTCAAAGAGAACGGCGGGTATCACGCCGCGAAAGACGAGCAGGGCAAAATCGAGGCTCGGATTCGCGAACTGATCGACATGCTCAAGCACGCGCACGTCGGAACCGAGCCTGTCGACGCATCACGCGTCGCGTCCGGCACGATCGTCACCGCACACATCCACGGCGACGAAGAAAAATTCCTCCTCGGATCTCGTGAGGTTGCCGGAGACACCGACCTCGACGTCTACAGCGAAAACAGTCCTTTGGGCCAGGCCATCGTCGGCCTAGAGCCTGGCGACACCGCGACCTTCACCGCACCGAGCGGCGCAGAAATCGCGGTCGAGATCATCGCGATCGAGCCGTTTCTCGGTTAGAAGTCAACCCGGGGTTCGTAGCCGTCGGCGCGCAATGCCTCGAGCACCTGGGCCGCGTGTTCGGGTCCGCGCGTCTCGATGTGAATCTCGAGTTCGACCTGGGTGATCTGCAGGTCGGTACCGTGGCGAGTGTGGGTCACCTCGACGACGTTGGCGTTCTGGTCGGCGAGGATTTCCGAGATTTTCGCGAGTTGCCCCGGGCGGTCGGGAAGGGGGATTCGCATGCGCATGTATCGACCGGTCGTGACCAGACCACGGGCGATGACGCGCTCCATCACCATCGGGTCGATGTTTCCTCCCGACAAAACAACAACGGTCTTTCCGACCGCGTCAATTTTTTCGGCGAGGATTGCGGCGACTCCGACCGCGCCGGCGGGTTCGACAACGAGTTTCGCGCGTTCGAGGAGCATCACCAGTGCGCGGGCGATGTCATCGTCACTGACGGTGACAACCTCGTCGACGGTGTCCTTAATAATGGCGAAATTGAGCGTCCCTGGACGTGCGACCGCAATTCCATCCGCGATGGTCGGCTTCATTTCGATGGTTGTCGGTTCACCGGCTCGCAGGGAGGGTGGGTAGGCCGCCGCGTTCGTCGATTGGACACCGATGATTCGGATGGTGCGCCCGTTTGCCGCCGCGTGTTGCTTCATGGCGCTGGCGACACCGGAAATCAGCCCGCCTCCGCCGATCGGGACGATGACGGTTTCCACGTCGGGGACTTGCTCAAATATCTCGAGCCCGACCGTTCCTTGACCGGCGACCACGTCAGCGTGGTCGAAGGGCGGGATGAAGACTGCGCCCGACGTCGCGGCGAATTCCTTCGCCGCAGCGAGCGATTCGGTGAACGTCGGGCCGAGAAGAACGACCTCAGCGCCGTAATCCTTCGTCGCCAAGAGTTTCGGCAGAGCAACACCCATCGGCATAAAAATCGTCGCCCGAATACCGAGTTCCTGGGCCGCGAGAGCGACTCCCTGAGCGTGGTTTCCGGCGCTAGCCGCGACCACTCCACGTGCACGTTCGTCGGGGCTCAACTTGCTCATGCGGTTATATGCGCCGCGAATCTTGTACGCACCCGTGCGTTGCAGGTTTTCGCACTTGAGAACGACCTCTAAACCCAAAATTCCCGAGAGGTAACGTGATTCCTCGATCGGGGTCTCTTGGGCAACCGCAGACACGACGTCACGCGCGGCGATGAAATCCGCGAGTGTGGGGCCGGCGATTGCTGTTGTCATGTTGTGTTCCTTGGAAAACGCTACCGTAATAAGCATGACGACCCTCTCTGCCACCGAGGCGCGACGCCTTGCGCTGGTCGCCCAGGGATTCGATTCGTCATCGCGCGGGACCGTAACGGCCGAACACCTCGCTGACACACTCGCGCGTCTCGGAGTTCTCCAACTCGATTCGGTCAACGTCTTTGAACGCAGTCACTACCTGCCGATGTTCTCTCGCCTGGGCGCCTATGACACCGCGCTACTCGACCACATGCTGCTCGACCCGCACGTCCCTGCAACTCATATCGAATACTGGGCGCACGAGGCAGCGTTCATTCCGGTCGAGTCCTGGCCGCTGTGGCAGTGGAGAATGCTCGATAGTCGCGAGCGCAACCTGCGACCCGACTCGTGGTTGGCGCAGCATCGGAAACTCGCGGACGAACTCCTCACTCGCCTCCACTCGGAAGGTCCTGCGACGTTCAGCCAACTCGAGGGCAAGCGTGACCAGCGTCGAGGCAGTTGGTGGGACTGGAGCGACGTGAAACTTGCCCTCGAATACCTGTTCGAGGACGGCGTGATTACGGCGATTGGTCGCACGAACTTCCAGCGAATCTATGCCCCGGTTGCCGACGTCATTCCACACCACCTGCTGGACGCCCCGGTGGACAAACCTGTCGCCCGACGTGCGCTCGTCCTCGACGCGATTCGAGCGCTCGGCATCGGGGTTCTGTCCGACATCGCGGACTACTACCGTTTCAAGGTCGCTCCAACCAAGGTCGCGCTGGACGAGTTGCTCGACGCTGGTGCGATTCAGCGCGTGACGGTCGATGGCTGGACCCACCGCGGCGAGTCCCTCGATGCGTACGTGGTGTCGGGAGCGGTCGTGCCCACCAAAGCACCGAAGGTCTCGACCATTCTCACGCCGTTTGACCCCATCACCTGGAATCGCGCTCGAGCGAGTCGCGTGTTTGGTTTCGAGTACAAAATCGAGATCTACACCCCGGCGGCGAAGCGGGTCTACGGCTATTACTCGCTGCCGATTCTCATGGATGACGCACTGGTCGGTCGCATCGACCTCAAGGCAGACCGAAAGGCCCGAACACTCATCGTCAAGAGCGCGCACTGGGAACCGACGCGACCCTCAGACGCCGCCGATCGCCTTTCCGCAGTGGTACGTCGCGCAGCCGCCTGGCGTGGACTCGAGAACATAGCGGTGGATGACTGGGGCGATGCCGCCGCCGAACTGCGCCAAATCGTTTAGAACTTGCCGCCAATTTCGAGCAGACGTCGGACGCGGTCAGCGATGGGCGGGTGCGTCGAAAACATTCGTTCGAGGAAGTTTGGCTTGTTGGGGTCAGCAATCCACATGTGTGCCATCGAGGCCGACTGGCGCTGAAGCGGCGCGGAATACTCCCCAAGTTTGTGAAGTGCGCTCGCGAGCCCCTCCGGGTTGCGGGTCGTCATCGCGCCGGTCGCGTCGGCGAGGAATTCACGCTGTCGCGAAATGCCCGCTTGCACGAGTGCCGACACGAGTGGCGCAATCACCATGGCGATGAGCCCGAACACGAGTGACAGGATTGCCAGGCCGCCGTTGTCGCTGCCGCGCGAGTTTCGGCCTCCGTAGAACGCCATGCGGAACATGATGTCTGCGATGAACCCGAAGGCTACGACAAGTCCGAACACAATCGTCGACACGCGAATGTCGTAATTCTTGACGTGTCCCATTTCGTGGGCCATGACGCCCTCGAGTTCCGGGTCGGTCATGATGTCGAGAAGCCCGGTCGTGGCAGCGACGACAGCATTCTCGGGGTCTCGCCCAGAGGCAAAGGCGTTCGGTGCGGGGTCGCTGACAACGTAAACCTTCGGCATCGGCATCCCGTTGGTAATCGACAGGTTTTCGACAATCCGATAGAGGCGGGGGTTGTCCTTCTGCTCAATCAACACGGCACCCGACGTCGCCACGGCTATGGACCCCGCGTTGTAATACTGGAACCAGGCGTAGGCGCCAGCGCCGACGATCGTCATAATCGTGATGGTCCACGACCCGTCGCCCATGAAATAGGCGATGAGCCAGCCGAGTCCACCCAACAACACAATGAAGACGAGCAGGATGACGACAGTGTTCCGCTTGTTCGCGGCAATCGCACTATACATCGAGGGTTAGAACTGTACTTTCGGGGGCTCGGCAATCGCGTCAGGGTTCTCAACCTCAAAGAAGTCGCGCATGCTGAACCCAAGTTGCTTCGCCCACACGTTGTTGGGGAAGACAAGAATCATGGTGTTGAACTCGCGCACGCCGCCGTTGTAGAAGCGACGAGAAGCCTGAATCTTGTTTTCGGTGTCAACGAGTTCCGCCTGCAACTGGAGGAAGTTTTCACTCGCCTTGAGATCCGGGTAAGCCTCAGCGACGGCGAAGATCGACTTGAGCGCCGCCTGCATCATCCCTTCGGCGGCGGCAGCTTCGGCCGGACCTTGGGCATTGACCGTTGCGGCGCGCGCCTTCGTGACGTTCTCGAAAACCGCCTTTTCGTGCTTGGCGTACCCCTTGACCGCTTCGATCAGGTTGGGGATGAGGTCTGCTCGGCGCTTGAGCTGAACCGTGATGTCACTCCACGCTTCCTCGACGCGAACCTTGAGAGTGATGAGGCCGTTGTAAGTCGACCACAGGTAGAGCCCCGCGACAATGGCGAGACCGGCGACAACCAGAAGGAAGATTTGTGTTGGTTCCATGGCTTTACTCTACGCGCGAGTTTCACGAGCACAATGGGTTTTTGCCCTGAGCGAAATGTGCCCCAACAGGGATTCGAACCCTGACTGTAACGATTTTAAGTCGTTTGCCTCTGCCGGTTGGGCTATTGGGGCTCCGCCACTTACTGGCTACTTGGCGGGACGGGACGCGTAAGCCTGGAAGTACGACTGCGGGTGTTCACGTAACGAGAGCGTTGTGGTGTCGCGACCGACGAGGAACTGCATGATCCAACCACCGACGACACGAAACTTTCGTTCCCACATCGGCATTGCGAGGCCGTGATAGCCGCGGTGCATGAGCCACGCGGGGAAACCGGTCACCGCAAACTTTCCTGACTGAAAGACCCCGTGCCCAACGCCCAAACCGGCGACCGCGCCGAGGTTCTTGTGTCTGTAGTCCACCGGGATTTCGCCGCGAAGCACAGCAACCAGGTTTTTAGCGAGCAATTTCGCTTGACGCACCGCGTGCTGGGCGTTCGGAACACACATTCCGCCGATGCCCCCGCCCGTGAGGTCGGGGACGGCGGAGTTGTCGCCGGCGGCCCACGCACCCGCGACGATGGTTCCGTCGGCATTGGTCACCTGAAGCGTCGCTGACGATCGGACTCGACCGCGTTCCTCGATTGGAAGTCCCAATGAGTTCACGACGGGGTTTGCCATCACGCCGGCGGTCCACACGATGAGGTCCGACTCGAATTTCATACCGTTCGACAACTCGACCTTGCCGCCCTCGGCCGACGTGAGTTGAGTATCGAGGTGCACGGCCGCGCCGCGGGATGCGAGGTTTCGCAGAACCCACTGCGAGGTTCTCAGTGACACCTCGGGCATAACGCGAGGCATCGCTTCGACCATATGGAATTTTGTGTCGTCGATGGTGAGTTCGGGGTACTGCTTGAGCATCGCCGAGGCGAGCGAGCGAAGTTCGGCGAACGTCTCGATTCCCGCAAATCCGCCACCAATAACGGTCACCGTGAGAAGGCGATCGCGCTCCTTGCCCTTGGGCAGGTTCGCGGCTTTGGCGAAGTTGTCGATGATTCGGTCGCGGACGGCGATTGCCTCTTCGATTGATTTCATGCCGAACGCTTCGTCCGCCACTCCCGGAATCGGGAACGTGCGGGACACGGACCCGGCGGCCACCACAATGTGGTCGTACTTGGCGGTGTAGCTCTTGCCCGCCGAGGGCTCGATGGTCGCTGTTTTCTTGGCGTGATTCACCGAGACGACTCGCCCCTGCACGACGTGGGTCTTTTTCAGGTGGCGGCGTAGCGGCACGATGACGTGGCGGGCTTCGATCAAGCCAGCGGCAACCTCGGGCAGAAACGGGTGGTAGGTCATGTACGGAAGCGGGTCGACCAGTGTGACCTCGGCTTCGCCAGCGCGCAGGTGCTTCTGCAACTTAAAAGCGGTGTAAAAACCAGTGTATCCACCACCGACGATGAGAATTTTGGCCACGACGACTACTCCTGAAATTTATGAGGACAACTGGTCAAATCTAGCGCGTTTCGGGCGCACACACGCACCGTTCGGGCGACCACGCGGCGGCGGCGAGCGCCGCATCCCCCACGAGGTTGACTCCTGGCCCGACCGCGAGACTGTGGGCAGCGAGCGCATGCAGGCATTTCACTCGGGATGGCATGCCCCCCGCACTGATTCCGTCCAGTTCATCGACTCGGCCGTGTGCGTCGCGGTCGGCGATGTACGCGTGGTGGGCGGCGATGTACGCCGCGGTGAATTCGGGGTCCTCGGCCAGTTTGTCCTGTTCGATCACCATGAAGCCATTGGCCTCAAGCGTTGACAGTGCCGCGGTCGCTCCCGGGTGCGTCAAATAGTAAAACGTGGGAAACGGCGATCCGTCCGCCAGCCGAGGTTTTGTCGCCACCACGGTAGGGGCACCGCATACGCATCGCGCGGCGACACCGACGACATCACGCATCGGCCGTCCCAGTTGAATCCTCATGATTTCGAGGTCGCGCGCACTCGCTGCGTCGATCGTCACTTGGATTTCTGTTCAGGCCTGGCCGCAAAGGCATACGACTGGACAAACGCGTCAACCCAATCGATGTCGGTGGGTTGAACGGTTCCCAGCACCTCGTCTGACTTTGCGGGTTTAGCGTCAACGTCGTTGACAACGAGGTACGAGATGTCGCCGGGGTAGACAAACATAAGTCGTTCCCGCGCTTGCGCTTCGACATACGCCCGGTCGGTCCAGCGCATCATGTCCGCTTGCGCTTCGGCGAGGGTCGCTCGCGCGGCTGCGACCTCACGGTCGAGGTCGGCGATCCTCGCCTGTTGTTCGAACCAAATCTGGACGGGCTGCCACAGGTTCACAACGGCAACCACGGCGATGATGAGCCCGACGATGACCGATCCGCTTCGTTGTAGTTCGCGGTCGATAAAGTCATCGAGGCTCTGGCGCACGCCATTTCGCGCCCGACGCGACAGTCGGGTGGAACGTTCGGGGCGACGCGGCAAACTCATTCCTCAAGGGTAACGCGGGCGTCCCCTCGAACCCGTGAACGACTAGGCGGTGAAGCGGGGGAAGGCCGAACGACCCGCGTACACCGCTGCGTCGCCGAGCTCCTCTTCGATGCGAAGCAACTGGTTGTACTTCGCGACGCGCTCGCTTCGAGCGGGAGCGCCTGTTTTGATCTGACCACAGTTCGTGGCGACAGCAAGGTCGGCGATGGTGGTGTCTTCGGTTTCGCCAGATCGGTGAGACAGGACCGCGGTATACCCGGCGCGTTGCGCCATGGCGACGGCGTCCAAGGTTTCCGTGAGTGTCCCGATCTGGTTGACCTTGACGAGGATCGAGTTTCCGGCGTGACGCTGAATGCCGTCCGCGAGGCGTTTCGGGTTGGTGACGAACAGGTCGTCCCCCACGATCTGGACCTTGGCACCCAGTTCGGCCGTGATGGCCTCCCAACCGGTCCAGTCGTCTTCCGACAACGGGTCTTCGATCGTGATGAGAGGGTAGGCGGCAACGAGTTCCGAGTAATACGCGACGAGTTCGCCAGAACTGAGTTCGCGACCCTCGAAACGGTACGACCCTTTCTCGAAGAATTCGGTCGCGGCGACGTCGAGTCCGAGCGCGATGTCTGTGCCCGGAGTGAAGCCCGCTTTGGCGATGGCCTCCATGAGCAGGTCGAGGGCTGCACGGTTGTTGGCGAGGTTCGGGGCAAATCCGCCTTCGTCGCCAAGACCGGTCGCGAAACCTTTCGACTTCAGTTCCGACTTGAGTGCGTGGTAGGTCTCGACACCCCAGCGGAGTCCTTCGCTAAACGACTCAGCGCCAATCGGCAGAACCATGAATTCCTGAACGTCGACGTTGGTGTCGGCGTGGGCTCCGCCATTGATGACGTTCATCATCGGGACGGGAAGGACGTGGGCGTTGGGTCCGCCGAGATAACGGAACAGGGGCAGGTCTGCCGACAGCGCGGCGGCCTTCGCGACGGCCAGTGACACCCCAAGAATCGAGTTCGCACCGAGTTTGGACTTGTTTTCTGTTCCGTCTGCCTCGATGAGAGCGGCGTCGATTGCGCGTTGCTCACTCGCGTCGAGCCCTTCGATCGCTTCCGAGATAACGTCGATTACGGCTTCGACGGCCTTGAGTACACCCTTTCCGCCATACCGCTTGGGGTCCTCGTCGCGCAGTTCGTAGGCTTCGAATGCGCCGGTTGACGCTCCGGACGGGACAGCGGCCGAGGCAATGGTTCCGTCGTCCAAGACGACATCAACCTCGATGGTGGGGTTTCCGCGCGAGTCGAGAATTTCACGGGCATCGACAAAGGCAATAGCGGACACAGGGTTCTCCTTGGTGGTGGTTAGTTCCAGATTAGGGCGTTAGCCGATGGTCTTCCATTCCAGGGGTTCTCCTGGATTAAGGAATGCGTATCGACGGAATCCGTCCTTCTCGAGTTGATCGAGAATTGCGCGGGTGTTCTTTGTTTTGTGAACGAGCCTGACGCGCAAGCCCTCGGCTACGAGCAACCTTTTCTGGTCGATGAGTTCCGTCACCGACAGCGCGGTGTCGTAGATGACAGCGACCGCGTCGGGGTCGGCCGCGGATTCCGACGCGACGAGGTCGACCAGTCTTTCAAACCCGAGCGAGATCCCGGCGGCGGGGACCTCGGTTCCGAGGAATCGACCGATCATGCCGTCGTAACGACCTCCCCCGCCGAGCGAATACCCGAGGTCGGGGTGGGCAACCTCAAAGATCGCGCCGGTGTAATAACCCATCCCGCGAACGAGGAACGGGTCGAACACGATCGAGACCCCGGGACCAACCGCTGCGGCGATCGCGGCGAGCTCGGCGACCGCAACGGGCGCGACTCCCGCGGGGAGCGCGGCCGTCATCGCCTCGAGAGTCGGAGCGGAGGTCGGGTTCGAGTGTTGCCCCAGCAGCGCATCGAGCCCTGCGAGCGCCGAATCGGTCGCCCCGCGTTCCCGCAGTTCGGCGAGAACCCCGTCGGTGCCGATCTTGTCGATTTTGTCGAGAGTGATGAGCGCCGAGCCGGTATCCGAAAGCCCCAGAGCGTCGAGCATGCCGAACAAGATTCGTCGGTCGTTGAGTCGAATCGTGGTGCCGGTGACTCCGAGCCGATCGAGGGTCGCGGCGGTGGCGGTGATGAGTTCGACTTCGGCGAGGATGCCCGGTTCGCCGATGATGTCGATGTCGCACTGCACGAACTGGCGGAATCGACCCTTTTGCGGGCGTTCGGCGCGCCACACCGGCGCAATCTGGATGGCGCGGAATACCGGCGGAAGTTCGGCGCGATTGGTCGCATAAAAGCGCGTGAGC
>JBEENB010000003.1:0-67405 GCA_041192365.1 Actinomycetota bacterium
GCCAGGGATCGACACAGAGAGGCTCACGACAAAATGGTACTGCCGCGGTCACTAGTCTGAAAAGCCCGAGAACCGCGGCAAGGGTACCGTGTCCGTGATCAGCTAACAGCCAACTGTTTGGCGATTGATGCTCTCTCGGCGTCCGTGGCGGTGTCACAAAGTGGCAGCTAACCCGTCTTTACTTGGTACACCCCCCGGGACTTGAACCCGGAACCCACTGATTAAGAGTCAGTTGCTCTGCCAATTGAGCTAGAGGTGCGTTGCGCTTGCACGCAAGTCCCAACATTACCAAAGCGAGCGCCCCCGACCAAACCGTGCCCAATACGTGCCCAATGGGCTCAAACCTTAAACTGGGGACATGGACGCCCGGGGTTTCACCGCATCGTCGTTCGAACACATTCGCGACACTTTTGACACAATTCTCAACGGCCAACCGGCGGGTGGAGCGGCGTTCTCGGTCTTCGCCGAGGGCGAGTGCGTGATCGATTTGCACGGAGGCGAATCCCATCCGGGTACTCCGTGGAACGCAGACACACTGTCGCTTATGTTCTCGAGCACCAAGGGGCTCGTGTCGATACTCGTTGCCACGCTCGTCGATTCCGGCGCGCTCGATCCCGATGCGCCACTCGTCGAGTTCTGGCCCGAGTTCGACGCGATCAGCACCACGCTGACCGTTCGAGGTTTGATGGAGCACCGTGCTGGGCTTTCCGCTGTGCGCAACGACATGACCCTCGACCAAGTGCTCGACCACGACAGCGTGATTCGCGAACTGCTCTCGCAGGAACCGCTGTGGGAGCCCGGAACGGACTATGCGTATCACGCGATCACATTCGGAACGCTCGTCGACGAATTGGTTCGCCGTGTTGACGGCCGGAGCCTCAGCGCGATGCTGCAAGATGAACTTGCTCGCCCGCTCGGTGTCGAAGCGTGGATTGGATTGCCCTCGGAACACGGCGAACGCGTTGCGGAATTCGTCGAAACCGACTGGCCCCTCGGACGCCCGCTCGAGCCGGGCTCACCGGCGGATTTGCAGTCGCGCGCGATGTCGTTCGGGAACGCGTTTCCTGCCGGCGCAGGTATTCAACCCAACGTCGGTTACAACGACCCCCGCGTTCACCAGGGCGTGCTTCCCGGCGCGAACGGTATCTCGACTGCGCGGGGATTGGCCGCCATGTGGTCGTCAACCGTGACCTCGACCAGTGGCGTGCGGGTTCTTTCCGACACGACGGTGACGATGATGCGTGAACGCCGCGTTTCTGGGCGGTCAGTGTGGGGCGAGCCCGGTCCGTGGCCCGAGCGCGGCTTCGGCGTGATGCTCGAGTGCGAGGCGCGATCGCCGCTGCTGAGTCCCACCTCGTTCGGCCACGATGGGTTTGGTGGCCAAGCCGGTTTCGCTGACCCCACCCACCGCGCCAGTTTCGGTTTCGTCACGAACTACCTGATTGTCGGCAGTCGGGAACACCACCGATGGAAAACGCTCGTCGGCAAGGTTCGCGCCGTTCTCGAAAAGGGTTGACAAACCATCGTCTAAATCGTACAATTTATACATGAATTCCGTCACTTCCTCGCACGCTCGCCAGAACTGGGCCGAAACTGTCGAAGCCGCCCGGAACGAACCTCTCATCATCACCGATCACGGTCGACCGACCGTCGCCGTCATGGATGCTGCACTCGCCAAACTCGCGCTCCAGGTGCTCGAAGATTCGCGGGACATCGAGATGGCGCTTGCCAGCCTGGCAAAGGTCGATGACGGAGAGCCCACCTATACGTTGGATGAGGTCGCAGCCGAACTTGGCATTACCCGTGACTGAGCCGTATCACGTTACGTGGTCTCGTGATGCGGTCAAAAACCTGAAAGGTTTTGATCAGCAGACACGTGAGCGAATTTTTTGGGCTACGGAACTCCTAGCCAATCACCCTCGTCCCCCCGCAAGCAAGAAGCTAACTGGGTTTACCGACCTATTCAGAGTGCGAGTGGGCAACTATCGAATTGTGTATCGCGTCCGAGATGCCGAGCTGCTGATCATCGTGGTTTCTGCGCGTCACCGCCGCGTTGCCTATCGAAATCTTCCTAATTGACTCGGGTATCCTAAATCCATGACACTCAACGTCGGCGATAAAGCCCCCGAATTCACCCTTCCCGACGCATCGGGAACTCATCACTCGCTCGCGGACTTTGCGGGCCAGAACGTCATTGTCTACTTCTACCCGAAGGCGATGACCCCCGGCTGCACGACACAGGCGTGTGACTTCCGAGACAACATGGCCGCCTTCACGAGCAAGGGATACGTCGTCATCGGCGTTTCCCCCGACTCCGGCAAGGACCTCCAGCAGTTCGCCGACGAGGAAAGCCTGCCGTTCATGTTGCTCGGTGACGAAAGCAAAGAGACTCTGAAGACATATGGTGCGTTCGGCACCAAGAACATGTATGGCAAAGAGGTCCAGGGTGTCATCCGCTCGACGTTCGTCATTGACGGCGACGGTGCGCTCACGCACGCGCTGTACAACGTCAAAGCGACCGGCCACGTTGAGATGCTGCGCGAAAAACTCGGCGTCTAAGTAATGGCCGTATTAAACAGCGAGCCGATTGCGAACGTGACGGCGAGCGCCGCCGAACCACCGATAACAACCCGGATCACCGATTTCACGGTCGAACTTCCGCCCAGGTAAGCGCCAGCGGCGCCGGTCCCCGCGAGGGCAATAATCGACGCCAAAATAGTTGCTGGGATTCTGAACTGCTCCGAGGCGAACAAGACCGTCAGGAACGGGAGCAAAGCGCCAGCGAGGAACGAGCCGGTGGATGAAAACGCTGCGTGCCACGGATTGACGATGTGGGCTTCAAGAATGTTGAGCTCAGCCTCGAGGTGGGCGCGGATCGGGTCGTGGGCAGTCAGTTCCTTGGCGACCTGCTTGGCTGTCACCGCACTCAAGCCCTTGTGTTCATAAATTGTCTGTAGCTCCGCGAGTTCAGCCTCGGGTTGCTCGATCAGTTCCCGTTTTTCCTTGACAATCAAGGCGAGCTCGCTGTCGCGCTGGCTGCTCACGGACACATATTCCCCGAGCCCCATTGAGATGGCTCCTGCGGCGAGTCCCGCGACTCCCGCGATCATGATGGGCCCGATGTCTGACGTTGCCGCGGCCACACCCACAACGAGGGCTGAAATCGAGACAATTCCATCGTTCGCGCCGAGCACTCCGGCGCGAAGCCAGTTCAACCTGGCAAGGTGCGAGACGCGGTGTGGCTCGGAGGTTTCGTTGGGCATTGAGCAATTCAACCGCGAATTACCCGCAGTTTCTAGAAAGGCGAACCTTACCTAGACAACGATTCGGAGCCGCGCGGGAAAGCTTCTCTCGTGCGACGGGCACACGTCTTATGCGTCAGTGTCCAGATGACGCGAAACTTCGCGGTTGAAAAGCAACAAAACGGTAACCGTGGCGGCCGGCACAATCAACAGGGCAGCGACGTCCCAGCGCGGTTCCGTTCCCTGTGCCGAGGCGATCCCGATTCCAATCACCGTCATTTGCCATACGATAATGGCGCTTCGAGTCGCCGGCCGGCCCCGCGCGAACATCACGTTTGCGACCGACATAGCGGCGGCGGATAGAACTATAAGGACGTCAAGGAAGATTGCGCCGGCGAGCGAGGTTGGTTGCTGTGTCGCGGTGTCTACGATAAATAGTGCCGAAACGACCCACAGTCCAAGGGTTTGAAGGGCAACAATAGCGACAATCGCATACACCGCGAAAGATTTAGGGTTAACGGCCACTAAACAATTCTCTCAAAGACCCTTGACCTTATTGGACAATCGTGAGAACCTGTTAGAGGTTGATGTTCGCACCCGATGACGCGTGCGGTTACCAACACTTCCGTCCCACCCACGATGCCACGTACTCGAGGCGTCCGCCGGCCCAATTGTGTGCTGGCACCAATTAAGGAGATCACCATGGATTGGCGCGATAAAGCTGCTTGCCTCACGGTCGACCCGGAACTTTTTTTCCCCGTCGGCAACACTGGCCCGGCACTTGACCAAATTGAAAAGGCGAAGCAGGTTTGTGCGCAATGCCCCGTCGTCGAAAACTGTCTCCAGTACGCCATCGAGTCCAACCAGGACTCCGGTGTCTGGGGTGGCCTCAGCGAAGACGAGCGTCGCGCGCTCAAGCGCCGCGCAGCTCGAGCTCGCCGAGCGTCCTAACGCCTCAACGCGAAACGCCTCCTCGGAGGCGTTTCGTCATTTAACACCCTTCGCTGCAGCGATGTAGCGCAGGGGAATATCAATCGCCACCAACGTTCCACCCGATTCGCCACGCGCCCACTCAATCGTCGCCGACAATTCGTTCTCGACGAGAGTACGAATAATCTGAGTTCCGAGTCCCTGACCAATCGTCCACGCATCGACGCCGGGACCATTGTCACTCACCGACACGCGCAAGTGGTCCGCTGCGCGATCCGCTCGAACGGTCACCGTGCCGTCGACAACATCTTTGAGACCGTGCTCCACCGCGTTCGTAATCAGTTCGGTCAACACGATGGCCAACGGCGTTGCAAACTCGCTGGGCAAATCGCCAAAGCTTCCCTCAATCGTGGGGCGAACGGTCGGCCCCCCCGTGTTGGCGACCTCGGCCGCAAGGGGCGAGACGCGGGCGGCGACCTCGTCGAAATCGACTGTTTGTGCCAGCCCCGTCGCGAGCGCGTCGTGGACCACCGCAATCGCCTCCACCCGGCGCATCGCCTGTGCGAGGGCGTCCTTTACTGCGGTCGATTTGGTTCGACGGCTCTGAATGCGCAATAGCGAGGCGACCGTCTGTAAATTGTTTTTCACTCGGTGGTGAATCTCGCGGATGGTCGCATTCTTGCTCGACAACTCGCGTTCTTGGCGACGAAGTTCCGTAACGTCGCGCAGTAACAGAATTGCACCGATTCTCTCGCCGCTCTGGGTCAGCGGGATTCCGCGGACCGCGATGATGGTGGGCCCGGCGAAGAAGTCGGTTTGGCCCGGCACGCGTCCGCTCACCACCATCGGCAACATCTCGTTGGCGGCGAGTTCTTGGGTGTTCCCGACGCGTCGAGCAACCTCGGCGAGGACCATCCCTTCCATCGGGGCGGAATACCCCATTCGGTTGAACGACGACAGGGCGTTGGGGCTCGCGTAGGTGACGGTGCCGTCTCGGTCAAGCTTGATCAACCCGTCCGATGCGCGCGGCGCACCTAGTTTCGGACTGTCACGTTGCGACGGGTCCGGGAAATCCCCTTCGGCAATCATCGAATAGATCTGCTCAGCCGATTCGATGAACGTCTGGGCCTGTCGATTCGCGCCGTTGTCGGTCACGAGAGCGTGGCGAGTCAGCACCGCGATGGGCTCAGAACCGCCACGGCGGCGAATCGGAATCGCGCGAACCAGCGTCGCCGTCTCTTCGAACCAGATTGGCTCGGTCGGTTCGACCATCATTCCGCGACGCTGGCACTCGTCGACCAACTTGTCCCAGGTGCCGCTGATTCGTGTGCCAACGATGTCTCGATAAAACACGGTGCTCGCCGTGCTCGCCCGAAAGAGCGCCACGGCGACCCACGACTGATCTGTCGTACGCACCCACAACGCGATGTCGGCGAGGGACAGGTCGGCGACCAGTTGCCCCTCGCGAACGAGGTCCTGCAACCACTCGACGTCATCGGCAGGCAACGACGCCTGTTCCGCAACGATTTCGGCGAGGGTCAGCATGCTTTACAGGCTACCGCCGCCACCGGGCCTTGAGGGGAGTCGGTAATGCAACGCCCGCACGTTGAGCAACCTCGCGCCACAGCATCGGGTTGCTCCGTGCCCGACCTAATGCTTCGTCGACTCCTTTCCGACCGTCGGCCGGAATAATGCTTCGCACGATGTGGTCACTGAAGCGGTGAATTGCCTCCGCCGCATCGCGACCCGACCCGGGCGCCACGCGGTTAAGAATAAGGACCGGGGGTTCGCACAGGTCACGGATTTCGTCAAGTCCACGGATGATTCTCGAAACCCCAACGGCATCCGATGCTCCGACCGCAATGACCGAATCAGCGCGGCGCAGGATTTCGCGAGCCGCGCCATCTCGTTGGGGAGCATCGTCAATCCATTCGTTTTCTTCCACACCGAAGCCCACATCGACAATCACCACGTCGTATATTTCCCTCACGAGATTCAACACCGATCGGACCTTCTCCGGCCCGACTTCGGCCCAGCGTGACGCACGCGGAACGCCCGTCAAAACCGACAACCGTACGCCGTCTCGTTCGACGGTGTTGGCTATTCGGCCGATTTCGGAGGCAGTCAGTTCGTCTCGACCCGCCAATCGACACGCGGAGGCAAACCCCGGCGTTTCGTCCTGGACGCCCAAAGCGATTGCGATTGATGATCCGCGGGTGTCAACATCACAGAGAAGTGTCGAAAGTCCCGCTTGAGCACAAACACTCGACACGGAAATGGCCGTCGTTGTGACGCCGGGTGCACCAACCGGCCCCCAGACTGCTAGCACGACGGGTTTACGGCGTGCGTTGACTGCGACAGAGGCGGGTCCCGTTGTCGCGTTCCGTTCGGAATCCGAATCGGCGACGAGTCGAACGACGGATCGTATGTCCGCGAAACTCCTCACCGTATGGATTCCCTTTAGCCCGGTCGCCCATTCGAAGACACCATTCGCTTCGGCGATGGCGCAGATTCGACCGATGGGGTGAGGTGTCAAGCGCAGAACTTCCTCCGTCAGATACGCAACGCTCGCCTCGGTGATGAGAACGTCAACGGGCGATAAAGAGACGTGGCGGACCGCGTCTCGAACCGAATCGACTCCCCACACGACGTCTGCACAATCCGCGATGGTGCTGAGGTCTGCCAACCTCGTTGACGGGCCAAGCACCCCGACGGTTGTCACGGAGATTCACCTGACGTGGCGACGATGACATGCGCAGAATCAAGAACCGCGAGCACCCTATCGACCTCGAGCGGGTCGACAAGAATGGTCGCGACCGAGTCCCCACCGAAACCGCTGTCAGCGATGGACACCACCACCGCGTTCCGAGCAACCGTGAAGGGCGGCGCATCGCCGTCCTCGTCGACCGCCCAAAGATCTATTGACGATCCGCTGGTCAACGACGCGGGTGGGGTCACACCCAGCGGCACCGAAATCTGAACTCGTGACAAGGCTGATTGTTCTAGCATTCGAGAGGTGATGATTTCGCCGGCGCCAATGTCGGACCCAACCACCCGCCCGATCAGATCAGTCCGTGAAACACCAGGGTTCGAGGCGTTAGCGGAAATTCGGACCTCGTCGATGACGTCATCGGTGATGACGGTTCCTGCTGGCAAAAAACTAATCGCCATGATGACACGGTCGCCGGGAGTCGAAAGCCGAACCACACCAACCACACCAACGATGCTGGCGATGACGAGAACGATTCCCGCGATTGTCCGAGAGGCAGCCAATTGGCGCCGAAGGAATGAGAAAATTGAGTACACAGGACTTCCTTTCCGCAACCTATCGTGGGGCTGGTTGGTGTGTTCGGAAATAGTTATCCACACACTCTGGTTTATTCAGCCTCGGCGCGCGAACTCGTGCCACTCTCGTTGTATGACCGAAGAGTGGCTGTTGACCGTCGCTGATGCAGCCGAGGTGCTGGGAACGTCCCGCGAGCAAGTCGCAGGGTTCATTGCCCGCGACGAACTTCCCGTCGCGCCCGGACGCCGAGTTCGAGTCGCTCATGCCGCCGTCGTTGAATTTGTCGCCGCGATGCAGCGGGACGCGTTGATGTTGGGCAAGGAACCTCATTTCGTGCCGTCAATTGTGGGGTCAGGGCCTTTCGCCATCGTCGACGAGAATGACACCGAGTGCTGACCGGGGCACAACCGACTCGCGGCGGAGTGAACGCACCGTCACGGCATCACGCCATACACCGGTGATACGACCTCGGACTCCGAATCGCTCACCCACGATCGTGACTGACGACGAGCGGCGTTCGATATCCCGCAAAACGGCCCCAAGCGGGACTAACTCGTAACTATCTGGTGCAGATGATGCACACCCGCAGTCTGATGGGGAAAATGCAGTGAGTATTGCGTCGAACGGAACAATCGCCCGTTCACCCGAACCACACACAACCCCATCAACCCACATCATTCCGATCCGACGCACATGAATGACGCGGTCAAGTGACGTCACCTGAACCGTGAGCCCGTCATGTACACGAAGCGCCAACATTGCGTTGGAGAAATACAATTCCGATTTGCGATCACGTTCTCGCTCCCGCGCGACGTCCCGTTCGATGTTCATCTGCTCCACGTCCCAAAGAGAACCCAAACCCAAGAGGTTTTCATTTCTGGACATGTGTCGAATAATAGGTAGCGCAACCCATCCTCTTCGACTTATCCACAGATTTTCACGACCTGACTCACGCTTCCGCAAAATGCGACAAGGTTGTGGCGTTATGAGGCAACGCCTCTGTCACGAATCCACGCTCCGGAATCGAGTACAGCAATGGTTGAAACAATCTCCTCATCAGAATCACCCCGGCACAGCACATCCCGTGCAATGGAGTTCTTTGATCCACAACCGACACCGCGAGTTGAACTACCGGACCCGCAGGAAACAATCGAACGGCTCGCGCTCATCGGTTGCGAAATCATTGCGGGAATCCGTCCAGTTGAACAGATCGGGCGGTGGGTCACGGAAGACGTTTATCGCGTCGTGGCCGAACGCTCCATCGCTGCGCGCCGAAATCGTGTTGCGCGCGCCGAAACAATCAAATCACGGCCGCTCATTATTGTCGGGCTCACCGTCGTCACCGAACCCCGCGACGGCGCCGTCGAAGGCGTCAGTTTGGTCCGCTTCGGCCAACGAACGCGCGCCGTGTGCGTTCGCCTCGAAGGGCTCGACCACCGCTGGCGCGCGAGCGCACTCGCGTTGCTCTAATTAGTCGAGCGACTGTCCGAAGGCCCCCTTCGCACCACCGCCCTGTGCGGGGGGTTGCGGGTTTCCGCGACGAGGGCGAAGTCGCTCTTGAGGGGCGGTTGGTTGGCGACCCGACTGATCGAGGATGACAGTTTCGCCGTCCTCGTTCGGCGCCGAATACGACAGACCTTCCGTCGGGATTGGCGCTGACGCGATGCCGGGTGCCTGAACCTGGGTGACGCCGCCCGCAGGAACAACCTGGACGTCGAGGTTGAAGACGAAGCCGACCGACTCTTCGCGAATCATGCCCATCATCGCCTGGAACATCGTGAATCCCTCGCGCTGGTATTCAATCAGGGGGTCGCGCTGCGCCATCGCACGAAGACCGATTCCGTCTTTGAGATAATCCATCTCGTAGAGGTGGTCTCTCCAGCGGCGATCGATGACCGACAAAACCACTCGGCGCTCGAGTTCACGGATGGCGTTTTCACCCAATGACCCCTCGCGGATTCCGTACTGCACCATCGCGTCCGCGATTAATTCGCGCGTTACGTCTGCCGGAGTGATTTTCGCACCGTATTCGGCAAGGACCTCGTGCACCGAAATCGTCACGGGGAAAATCTGACGAACATCCACCCAGAGCTGCTCCAGGTCCCATTCATCCGAGTTACGGGCGTTGCCCGTGTTCTGGTTGACAACCTCCGTGACGCTTCGTTCGATGAACGATGTCACTTTGTCCTTGATGGACGCACCCTCGAGGATCTGGCGGCGATCACCATAGATGGCTTCACGCTGGCGGTTCAAGACGTCGTCATACTTGAGAACGTTCTTTCGGATTTCGGCGTTACGGGCCTCGACCTGCGACTGCGCGGATTGAATCGCCCGCGAGACCAACTTTGACTCGATGGCCATGTCGTCATCACCCGTTCGACTCATGATGGCCGCAGCTGCGCCCGAGTTGAACAAACGCATGAGGTCATCCTGCAGCGACAAGTAGAAGCGGCTCTCGCCCGGGTCACCTTGGCGCCCTGAGCGACCGCGAAGCTGGTTATCAATGCGACGAGATTCGTGGCGTTCTGTGCCGAGAACGTACAGGCCACCGGCCGCGACAACCTTCTCGGCTTCGACCGAGACGTCCGCCTTCACCGCGGTGAACACCTCGTCCCATCGCGCTTCGAATTCCTCCGGATTTTCAGTCGGGTTGAGCCCCGCCTGGTGAAGTTTGGTCACCGCGATAAATTCAGCGTTTCCTCCGAGCATGATGTCGGTACCGCGACCCGCCATGTTCGTGGCTACCGTCACAGCACCCAAGCGCCCGGCCTCTGCGACAATTGCCGCTTCACGCGCGTGGTTCTTCGCGTTGAGCACCTCGTGCTTAATGCCGCGCTTTGCCAGCAGTTTCGACAAGTTTTCGCTCTTCTCGACCGACACGGTTCCTACAAGGACCGGCTGACCCTTCGCGTGACGCTTTGCAATGTCCTCGACAACCTGGCGGTACTTCGCGGCCTCACTGGCATAAATCAAGTCAGACTGGTCGAGGCGAATCATCGGGCGGTTCGTCGGAATCGCCACGACACCCAGTTTGTACGTCGACGCAAATTCGGCGGCTTCGGTTTCGGCGGTTCCCGTCATTCCCGACAGTTTCTCGTAGAGGCGGAAATAGTTCTGCAACGTCACCGTTGCCAACGTCTGGTTTTCAGCCTTGACCTCGACGCCCTCTTTAGCCTCGATGGCTTGGTGAATGCCTTCGCTGTAACGACGACCCGACAGAATTCGCCCGGTGTGTTCGTCGACTATGGCAACTTCGCCATTCATGACGACATAGTCCTTATCTCGGCGAAACAGTTCCTTCGCCTTGATCGAATTGTTGAGGAACGAAATGAGCGGCGTGTTGGCTGATTCGTAAAGATTATCAATTCCGAGATAGTCCTCGACTTTGGAGATTCCATCTTCTAGAACCCCAATCGTGCGCTTTTTCTCGTCAAATTCATAGTCGACATCGCGAACGAGTTTCTCGGCAATCTTCGCAAATTCACCGAACCACCGATCCGCCTCGTCGGATCCAGGACCGGAAATGATCAGTGGGGTGCGCGCCTCGTCAATGAGAATTGAGTCGACCTCGTCAACGATGGCGTAGAAGTGTCCGCGCTGAACCATGTCCGGGTGTTGCCACGCCATGTTGTCACGCAAGTAGTCAAAACCAAATTCGTTGTTCGTGCCGTATGTGATGTCAGCGTTGTATTGCTGCCGCCTCACCTCGGGCGATTGACTGGCGAGGATACAACCGATCGACATACCCAGCATGCGGAAAATTCGACCCATCAGCTCTGACTGGTAGGCGGCCAGGTAATCGTTCGTTGTGATGATGTGAACCCCGCGCGACGGGATTGCGTTGAGGAAGGCGGCCAGGGTGGCAACGAGAGTTTTACCCTCACCTGTCTTCATTTCAGAAATATTGCCAAGGTGAAGAGCAGCTCCACCCATTATTTGAACGTCATAGTGGCGGAAACCAAGGGTACGTTTTGATGCCTCGCGCACGGCGGCAAACGCCTCCGGCAGTAGGTCATCGAGTGACTCTCCGGATGAATAGCGTTCTCGGAACTGGACGGTTTCGTCACGCAATTCCTCATTGGTTAGTTTTGCGAAGACGTCCTCAAGTGAATTGACGACGTCTGCGTAGTGCTTTAGTTTGCGAAGGGTTGCACCCTCTCCAACGCGCAGGACTTTTTCCAGAAGATTTGCCACTCGGCACTCCGTTTCATGAGTCAATACGGCATTTGTGATTCCGTATCGGCGTATTTTCTATTCTACGGTGAAACGATTTGGCCCACCACGCAGAAACAACACGCAAACCCAGACCCTACGCGATGAATGGTGCAGTGGCCCGTTGCTCAGCAATCGCAACGACGAGCACCCCCACCACACGCAGCCCCGCCATGACGCACGCGTCGGTCGCTGCATCAATCGATGCACCAGTTGTCATTACGTCATCAACGATGACAACCCGGGACCCGATCGGAGGTCGTCGTGAACCGACATGGATGTTACGCCGGCGCCGCTCTATTCGATTGCGGCCCCGTTGCGTCCCGAGGTCGTCCATCAGTAAACAGTTCGCAACCGTGAGTTCAGCGGCTCGCGCAATTGTCGACCCGAGTCCATACCCACGGGCAAGGAATCCCGGTCGCGACGACGGCACGGGAATCGCAATCGCGTTTCCCCATGGCAGAGCCGCGTCGCGAAGCGCGCCACCGAGACGCCGAATCACAGCGTGGGCACTGCGATGCTTCGCCGCCAAGATGAGAGCCCGAAGCCCCCCGCGGTATGCCCCGAGCGCGACGAGCGGAATACCGCGTGAAGTGGTTGCACGGTGGGGCATGGCCGTGAAACGTCCGATACAGGTGTCACACACCATGGCGCCCCACGTGGCGCATCCGACACAACGAGAGTCAAAGAAGTGTTCGATGAGATGCACGTCTCAACGGTGACGGAACCAACAAGGAATGGGCCGCCAAACCCGCCAATCGGTGGATAACCCGACCTAGTGCTGGGTTGCGAGCATGTCCGCGGTAACCCCGGTGAAGCGCCACCCCTCGCCGCGCGGTTTCCACAATTGACCGTCTGCGGAAATGACGACGAGCCCGTCGACGCCTCCGTTCCCGCCGGAAATCCGCATTGGATTCTGCGGTTGACCAATGAGCCGCGAGACCCCACCGACCGTCGCCAGCTCGGCGTGAACAATACCGTTGCGGTTTCCGAGAACTGCGACGTGAGTCGCGTCCGCCCACGCGAGATCGACAATGGAATCAGCGGAAACGGTGAGGTGACGGTAGTCGCTGACAAACTTCGGCCGACCGAGGAAATCAACCACGATTGCGCCCACGATGATGTATCCGAGCTCTCCTTCGTTGATTCCAATAGCGATACGCGCATCGTCGCGGGAGACCTCAAGAGCGACTATCTGTGCGGAATTAGACCACGGTCCGCTGACGATAAAGTCCCGACCATCGGCGAATACTGAAATACGATTAGGCGATTCAGGTTCGACCCACCACACCGATTGTGAGCCGCCGATCTGGGGTTCAACCAATGGTGCTCGACGTGATAACCGCGTTAGCGTGTCGGCTAACAGATAAACCCCCGTGGGCGCACCGATTGCGGCAGTCCTCGTCGGCGCGTCGAACGAGACCGACGTCGGCTTAAGGCTCACAATGCTCGCTGCATTCCAAAAGGTTGATTCAATCCCGGTCTCGGTTGAGTACCCGAAAGAGCTGTCCGAGAGGATGAGGGGGCGGTCGTCCACGCGTCGATTGGGCTCGAGGCCAGGTACCGCCGCAATCGGCAGTAATAACCGGTTGACTGAAATCGCAGTTGTGTTGACACCGGGGAGTTCCCCGAGACTCGCCCCCAGTTGTGACAGCATGTCCTGCTGATCTGTAATTGAGGCCTTGGCGAGGTTGTCGGAAACGTCGACGGTCACATTTCCTAACTCGACGTCCGCCAGCACACCCACCAATTCAGAACCTCGGGGAAACGCGGTCGACGCATTGGGCAAATACTCTGATGGGCCCTCGATGACCGCGCGAGCAACGGAATCCAGCGGGTTGCCTTGTCGGGCAAAGACCCGCACATCCGGGACGAAGGCGGTTCGATCAAAGTTGTAGAAGTATGCGGTGTATTCACCATAAGCCGAGGAAAAGGCCGATTCCGAAATGACGGTGCGGTTGGGCACATAGGACAGTCGCCACTCGCCGTCGACGCGTGAGAAACTGAAATTCAATTCAACGGTTTCGACCTGTGATGGGACCGTCAGCACGCCGTTTTCGTCCACCCTGGACTCAATCTCGGTTGAATAGGTCATCTCTGTTGCTGAAATTACTCTGGCGGAGTCTGAGCTTCCGCGCACGAATGTCCCCAAAGCCGGGTTCCACGTCAGCGCCATCTCAACCGTGAGATAACTCCGTGCAATTCGAAAATTGTTTTGCGGTGCAGATCCGGCGCTGATGAAACCATCCAAAATCTCACGCTGCGTTGCGCCATCGTCTGGCCCCGGGGGCAAAAATTCGACATCAATTTGTGACTCAATCGTGTTGGGACCGCCGACAAGTACTGGCCCCGTGGTGGGAATTGTTGCGCATCCAGCGAGCGACAGAAGCGCAACAAAAATCACCGCCCTACGCATCGGTTTCCTCGGCAATCGGTGGAAGTCCCAGAGGTGACACCGGATCTACCGAGCCACCCAGTGGAATCGTCAAGCGGAAGCACGCGCCACGCTCCGGTTCAGACCAGACGTCAATGACACCTCCGTGAAGTTTGGCGTATCCGAGAGCAATTGCGAGACCCAATCCCGTTCCGCCCGATTGGCGTTGGCGTGACGGGTCCGCTCGCCAAAACCGGTCGAATACTCGCTCGGCATCGGCCGATGTCATCCCGACCCCGTGGTCGCGAACAGCAAACGACACTGCCGAGGAAGTGGAATCCACCCACACCTCGATGGGTCCACCTTCTCCGTGGTCAAGCGCATTAGAGAGGAAGTTGTGCAGAATACGTCGAACGCGACGTGAATCGAGTTCAACCGCCTTGTGCCCGCCTGGCGCAAAGAGGGTAACCGTTGATCCTTGTGCACGAGCGAGGGTCGCCATCTGCTCAATGCACGACTGTGCAAGTGCCGCCGGAGCTACTTGCTCAAGTTCCAATTCCGCTGCGCCGGCATCGTAACGAGACAATTCAATTAGTTCCGAGAGTAGTTCCTCGAAGGTCTCAATTTGGCGATTAAGCAACTCAGCCGCACGTGCCGAATCTTTGTCAAAGGTTTTGCGCTGTTTGAACAGCATGCTGCCGGCAAGTTTAATTGTCGTCAGTGGGGTCCGAAGTTCGTGCGAAACATCGGACACGAATTGTTGTTGCAGTGTTGAGAGCGTGGCCAGTCGATTGATCTGACCCGAAATCGATTCCGCCATTCGGTTGAACGATGTGGCTAACTGGGCTGAAACATCAGTGCCCTCAACTTCGATTCGCTCGTCAAGGTTACCGTCGGCAAATCGTTCCGCCGTAGCTGCCGTTGTCATAATTGGCTGAATTGACCGTGTGGTGACGAACCACACAATGAGCCCGGTGATGACGACGAAGAATAACTCGCCTGCTGCGAGAGCGCTTTGCACAAACGCAAGGTTCCCCTCAACATCCTCCAGGTCATAGACCAATACGAGATCATATCGACCAGCTACGGGGACGTCGATGTTGGTTCCCGTAACAATTCCCGGCGACCCACCGGGCACCTCCACCGATTGATAGTGCACGTTGGTCCGATCGCCCTGGACCGCCGCTCGAAGCGCATCGCTCACGACCGCCAAGGGGAAACCCGCGGACGAGGAACTCGTCATGACGCGGTCAGTAGTTTGACTCGGTGCGCGAAGGATGGCGAATCCGATCAGGCCAGGTGAATTGGTTGTTGCCCGAATTGCGGCTTGTGCTCTGGAATTTGCCTCTTCGAGATCGATGACACCCACGTTACCCAGGGCACGATCGAATTGAGCTTGAACAGTGCCCAATACAGCCTGCGTTTCAGAAACTACTTCGTTGCGACGCGACTCGAAGAGATTCCTTTCGATTGTGAATGACAAGAATCCTCCGACTGCAAGGACGGCAACGAGCGAGAGTCCGACGGAAACTGCCGTCATGCGCAGGCGAAGAGAACCGACCCACGCCTCCCGAGTTTGTCGGACAATTTGGGCGATAAATTTCATGATGGGATGATTTCACCCGCGCGATAACCCACGCCGCGGACCGTGAGAACAATCTTCGGGTCATCGACGTCGCGTTCCACCTTGGACCGCAGCCGCTGCACGTGCACGTTAACGAGTCGAGTGTCCGCTTTGTACTGGTAACCCCACACCTGCTCCAAGAGCGCTTCGCGCGAGAACACTTCGGTTGGACGGGATGCGAGCGTGTGCAGCAATTCGAATTCGAGAGGGGTTAGTGAAATAGGGACTCCGTCGCGCGAAACGGCGTGTCCGCGCAGGTCGATCACGATGTCTCCCACGCTGAGTGAACTGGACGAGGTGGAGAGTGGCCGCCGCATACACGCCTTGATACGGGCGCTGAGGATCTGCTCGTTGAAGGGTTTTTCGACGTAGTCATCCGCACCCGCTTCGAGCCCGTGGATGATATCTTGCGGATCCGTGCGCGCGGTCAACATGATGATGGATGTTCCCGCGTGCTCGCGAATCGATCGACAGACGGATATCCCATCGACCCCGGGCAGGTTGAGGTCGAGAAGAACAAGGTGCGGCTGGTACTCGTCAAAGACATCCAACGCTTGGGGTCCACTCGTGGCGACGCGAGTGTCGTACCCCTCTCCGTGCAAGAACATTTCAAGGACCTCACCGATGCTCGGGTCGTCATCGACGATCAAGATGCGTGCGAGCATGACAACTCCTTCCACTCGGTTATGTTCATTGTTCTATTTCTGACGAATGATTGCGAGTGCTTCGTCTCGAACTGATGTCATCAGCTCGGGAGTCCCGCCCTCGACATTGAGTCGAAGCAGTGGTTCAGTATTGGAAGGGCGAACGTTGAACCACCAAAACTTTCGCACCTCATCAGCGACGGGCGGAAGCGCCGTGTCGTCAATCGGACCGCCTGACACGGTGAGCCCGTCGAGCGTATCAACCGTTCCGCGACCTTCGAATGCGGCCCGAATTCTGTCCAACGTGGCGGGGACATCCGTAACGGTTGAGTTGATTTCCCCGCTTTGAGCATAGGGCGAATAGCCCGCGGAAATGTCGGATAGTGGGCTTGCCTGAGATCCAAATTCGGCGAGGACATGCATCGCGGCCAGCATCCCGTTGTCGGCTCCCCAAAAATCGCGGAAGTAATAGTGCGCGGAGTGCTCGCCACCGAACACCGCACCACTCTCGCGCATGATGTCTTTGATGAGTGAGTGCCCGACGTTCGTTCTAACGGGCTTTGCGCCAGCACCTCGAATCACCTCGGGAACGATCAACGACGTGATGAGATTGTGCAACACGGTGATTGACGAATCGCCTGATGCACGCACCCGTCCGATTTCCCGAAGCGCCACGACTGCTGCAACGGCGCTCGGCGAAACGGGGTCACCGTTTTCATCGACGACAAAGCACCTATCCGCGTCGCCATCGAAAGCGAGCCCCATGTCGGCCTTGTGCGCAACAACGGCTTTCTGCAAATCAACCAGGTTCGCCGGCTCGAGCGGGTTTGCTTCGTGGTTAGGGAAGGTGCCGTCCAATTCGAAATAGAGCGGAATGATTTCAATGGGCAACTCCGGGAGGCCGGCCGCTGTTCCCAACACAGCTGGTACCGTCAAACCACCCATCCCGTTTCCGGCATCGACAACGACTTTCAGCGGTCGAATGCTCGACAGGTCGACAAGTGTTCGAAGGTACGTCGCGTACTCGGCGAGGACGTCGCGGGTCGTCGATTCACCGGGTTTGGCCACGACCGTGATTCCCGATTCGAGATACGCTGCGGCACGATCGCGAATTGCGGCAAGCCCCGTGTCAAGGCTGATTCCTTGAGCGCCTGCGCGCGAAAACTTGATGCCGTTGTAGGCCGCGGGGTTGTGCGACGCAGTGAACATCGCCGCTGGCGCGTTCCATGACCCCGAGGCGAAATAGGACTCGTCCGTCGAGCAGAGCCCAATATTGGTGACGTTCGCACCACGCGCCGTAGCTCCTCGAATGAACGCCGCCGCGAAACCGGGCGACGAGTCGCGCATGTCGTGGCCGACAACAACTGTCGCACCCGCTGCACCGACCTCGTCGACAAAACCTGCGGCAAGTGCTTCGACGACGTCATCCGTCAATTCAGCACCCACGAGCCCGCGCACGTCATATGTTTTGACAAAGCGGGTCAAATCGACAGTCATTCGTTACCTCCCATCGGTCTGTTCACGATACCGCACGAGGTTCCACCGCGAGGAGGTAGCGAATAGGCTGGATGCATGTCCGGCTCACGTACAACCCGAAATCGGCACGGTCGTCAACTCCGTTCCGATGTTCGAGGCATTGCCGCCATCGGCACGGGCGGCCGAAACGCCAGGTTCGAGGAAATCGCGAAGGACGTCGTCAATTATTTGTGCGACGTGCAACCGACATTGATGCACGACATCCAGGTCGAGATGACGCTGCTCCCTAGCGCCGAACGCGCTGACGGAGTTCCTCGCCGATGGACTGCGCTTCGGAGCGAACGTCGCGTAATCCTCTATCGGCTTCCCATCGAGCGTGGTTCCAAGCTTCATCGCGAAGACGATTGGCACCGGCGCAATAACATTGAAACAATCGTGATCGAGGCGATTGCTGACCTTATCGACATTGATCCTTACGATTTAGCACCGAACCGATACTTCCCTCACGCTTAGCCGTGGATGACGACGACACTGGACGCATCGATAGGTGCCGTCAAGCCCCGAAGAGTGGCGATGCCGTCGCGGGTCAGGACAAAAATTGTGTTCGAAATCGGTGAATTTGAGGTCACCGTCAGCATCCCTTTCGCTACGGGTATCAGCAGGTTTCCGTGGGCAGGGACAACGACCTTTTCCGCGATATCCCCGCCGTGCACGATTGTGACCGTCGCATCAGACGCTCCGAAATTGGTGAGTCCCAGTAAGGAGCCACCCGGCACCATCACCGATGCGACGCCCGTTTGCGCGGGTGCGGCGCTAGCCCAGCCCAGGTCCGTGATTCCTTTCGATGCATCATTAAAGCCGACCCGCGCCGCCGCAACAATCGGCTGATCTGATTCCACCGAGACCGCCCAATAGCCTTCACTCAACTCGGTAATCGGAAGATCAAGCGTGGACCCGGCTGGAACCGACGCCGTGACGACTTGGGGTTCCCCCTCGGCGTATGGGTCCAGAGTGATTGTTATTGTCGCGTCGGCATCACCCGGAGCGAGGAATCGCAGTGCAGCGACAACATCGGAATATGACGGGTCGACGAGGAGTTTGCCAATAGATTTCTCTGACGGCAGGTGAAGAACCGGGAACGATATCGAGGTGTTTGGCGCAGCGACCGGTCCGATGCGATCCAACCCTCCCGGCACGAGCCCTCTGACAACGGTGGTTTGAAGCGTCGCCCACACGGCTGCCCCGTTACTCACAAGACGGATGACGGGAGACGCTTCGTCGGGTGCGAATCCAGCGACGGAATAAGAGCGTTGTGATTTCGCTGGGATGACAATTCCTTGAGAGCCCGGTGCGTCCACTTTCCCGGCCGAGCCCCAGATTTCTAGATCGATTCGCGCCTCGACATCACTGCCGTTCGAAATCGTCACAATGGTGTCCCGACCCGTCGTCGTGCTGCCGCCAATCAACCACTGGTCATTCAGGGGGTCACCGCACTCGGTCGCGAGATACCCCACTATCGATTCGGTGTCGACGGAGTTGTACTCGGTTGCCGCCACATGGAGTGAATCCCCAGAGTTCGTGAATACCGAACCATTCGTCGTCGAATCCCTCGCGAGGTCCGCGGGAACGTCCCCGCCGGACACGACCCGAGTCGTCGGACTGATGCTCGAAATAATAGCCGAATCTCCAACATAACCAACGACGTCGCCTGAACACACGATGCTCCTCGTGACCGACCAGGGCGATATCACCGTTGTTAGTGGGGCAATCCCCGTCGACAGTGGAGTCGGAATGAATGCAACGGAATAAGCCGAGAAACCCAGTGCGGTGAGCCCGGCTGCGCCGATCGTGATCTTGCTAAGAATGCTCATCGTCGACCTCTCCTGTCACTGGCGTGAGGTCATCCATCACGGGCCGACGGCGGGGTAGCGAGGTGGGAACTGCGGCGATGAGAGCCACCAGTCCGACGAGACCAAGAATTAAGCGAAATGCGAGGTCGGGGGAACGATTCACCGGCGTGGCCTCGATCACTTCATCGACGCGCCACAGGATTCCACGATCGGTAACACCGACCGACGTGAGCCCCGCGTGCGACGCGATCGCGGACACCTCGGGCGCGGTCGGCAATGCCTCGAGCACGATAAATCTGATGCCCGCTTCAGACACGGCGGCGACAACGTCGAAGCCGCTTTCGACAATCAAGTTGGCGGCGAGCTCGGCGATTGCGGCCTCGTGTTCCGCCAGTGTCTGTCGCGTGGCCGCTGCGGCGGTCCACTCAACGAGTGTCACACCGGCGTCTCGTTGCAATTCCGCGCGGATTCCATCGGCCGTCGGTGTCAAGATAAGCGTCGCCCCTCCGGGGTGCGCGGTCGTTTCCGCCTCCACATAAGCGGGAAGAGTTCTCACGCTGGTGGGTGAAACAAGCGACATCCCGGTTGCAACTGCCGTAAGCGGAACGAATCCCACCGCGGCGAGCACCGCGACCGCGATGGGTGCAAGGAATCCCGCGGCGAAGCGAATCGCAGCAATGGTGATGGCCGTGCCACTGAGGAGCCCAAACCACACCACGTCATAGAGCGGTCCTGGGAACAACCCGACCACCTGACCCTCAGACAACGCGAGCGTCAGCGGACCAAGTGCCGCCCAGGTCAAAAGTGCCGTTGCCCCCAGCACAAGTAGTGCACCGACGCGAGGGTTTTCCGCGACCACCACCGCGATCACCGTCAACGACAGGCACACGGCGACGACGACAAAGGCCGCGAGAGTTGCGATCTCAGTGTCCACACCCGGGAAGCTCGGCATAGTGGGCCACAGCGTGAGCGACACGACACCGTGCGGTGCTCCTGTCGGGAACGGTAATCCACGATCCGCAAAGTATGTCACCGGGTTTGTCACGGAGGCCACGATTCGTGGCCACTCGAACGCCAGGGCCGGCGCCAGCGCAAAGATCGCGCTCGGCGTGCCGGTAACGGAACGAATGATGACGGCGACAAGAATTACGGGTGCCAGGGCCGGAACGGACACCCACACTATTGCACTGAGAATCGACGCCCAGCCGAGCGACAGAGTGGTGGAACCCGAGATTGCTCGCGCAAAGAGAGGCAGGGCGATGTGCGCGAGCACCGCGGTGATGCGCCCTTCAGAAACTGCTACGTGCAATGTCGGGAGGAGCGCCCACCCCGCTCCAACCACGACCGCCGCGCGCGAGTTCGTGGTCACTGATCCCGCTCCGACAAATCCCGAGACGAACGACAGCGGAATCGCAAGGGCAAAAAGGCTGACGACGACGAGGTTGGGGTTCCACCACGTGAGCGAACCCACAATTCCCAACAGGGCGGCAAATCCATCCGGTGCGGCGGTCATTCCGCCCGCAACGTCACTCCACGTTGCGCCGATCGCGTCCAACGCTTCCGTTGCGGTGGTGGGCATCGGAATCAACGCACCGCCCGACAGCGCGGTTGCGCCGAGGAAACGGCCGCCCAATACCAATCCGACAACTGTTGCTAAACCCGTGAACCACATCGCCACGGCACGGAACTCGAGGCGAGGGGTGTCATCGGCCGCTTCCCGTTGTGCGCGCTCGTCATCCTGTTGCAGTGCCCGACGGTGTCGAAGATCGGAAAGGGAGACAAACAGACGCCCGCCGGCCACTGGATTGGTCATCATTGTCCGATAGAAACGATGGGAGCGAGCAATCGCGCCCAGGTCGAGGACACCCGCGACCGAACCTCGCCATTCAGCGAACGGGTTCACACGCTTTCGCAAAAATCGCACAAAACCCCTAAACAGCGCTCCGAGAGTCAGTCCGAACGCCCGAAACGGCCGGACCGCTGGGGGGCCGTAGACCAGTACACGATGTGCGCGGGCACGCGCCTCTTCGCGTTCTGCCTGCGACTCGGACACCTCACCCGCGAGTGCCTCGTAGGACGTCACGGCTGTATCAATCACCGCCGTCGGCACGACCTCAACGAGCCAGCCAGCGCTTCGAGCCCGAAAACAAAAATCCAGTGCGCCGCCGAGCGCGGGAAGGGCTGGGTCAAAACCGTTCAACGACGTCCACACCGATCGACGAACGAGCATGCCCGCCTCACCGACGGCGAGAACATCACTGGTTCGATCAAACTGGGCCTGATCCAGTTCTCGCTCGGCGATTTGGAAGGCGTGCCCCGATCGGGTCATTGACTCGCCCATTTCACGAATCGTGACGGGAGACTGTGCATCCATTTGCTTTGGCCCAACAATCCCGACGGACGGGGATGTGTCAAGAATTGATGCCAACGCAGTGAACGCACCAGGTCGGACGCTCGTATCGTCGCGCAGGATCCACACAGTTTCGGCGGAGGAATCGAGCATGGCGCGATCGACTGCGTGAGACAGCGAGAGTGTCGGCGATCCGACGATTTCAGCCTGTCCGTTGAGGCGAACGGAATTTCCGGTGAGATTTACCACGGTAACAGTGCCGGGAACCTTGTCCGCCGCCAGGGACAGCAGGGTTGTCGAAAGTCGTTCGGGGTGCCGCCGTGTGACCACGACAACCGCGAGTGAGTCGCGAATCATCGAACCGACTCCTCAGTCCTTATGCGCGGCGACGGTATTTGCGGCGCTCGCGCTCGGACAGGCCACCCCAAATACCAAAACGTTCGTCGTTCGCAAGAGCGTATTCGAGACATTCGGTTTTCACGGTGCATTCTGCACAAATTCGCTTTGCATCGCGGGTGGACCCGCCCTTCTCGGGGAAAAAGGCCTCGGGGTCGGTCTGGGTGCATAAGGCATCGGCTTGCCACGCGAGTGGGTTGTCGTCACCGACGGCATTACCAGTGCCGATGACACCCAATCGGAGTGGGTCGATTGCCCAGTTCCCGGGGACGTCATTGCGATAATCAGTCATGACGAGTTTTCCTCCTAGTGGGTCAGCGAGACACCTAATTACACCGCTGTTATTCCTAATAGTCAAGTTATGTTTGTGAAAAATTTAGTGTAGGCGAATGAGCCACAAAAATCCGCCCGGTCCCAGTGACCCGGTGAACAGTTTCTCCCGCCTCGATGAATACAGAACTGCCCCGAGGAAGCCCATATTCAGCGTCGGAATAGAGCATCACTTCTCCCGCCACCACAATGGCGATAGCCGGTCCCGGAATTGCGACGTGAACGTCGTGATGTGCCTCAATCTCGGTCAGGATGAAATCGTCAAGTCCGGGGTCGAATGTGCGCACGCCGTTCGACTCGGTCGCGTCGAGTCGTGGCTCGTGCAGTTCGCGAAAATCGAGAACATCGAGAAGTTCAGGGATGTCTACATGCTTCGACGTGAGCCCACCCCGGAGAACATTGTCGCTCGCGGCCATCACTTCGATTCCAAGCCCGTTTAGGTAGGCGTGAATGTTTCCCGCCGGCAGGAACAGTGCCTCACCGGGACGGAGCATCACGTGGTTGAGAAGAATCGACACGCCAATACCGGGATCGCCGGGGAAATGGCCGGACAACACCCGCGCGGTCTCGAGGGCGTCATCGACGACAGCGTCGGATGGTGCTCGGATTCCCGCCGACAACGCCTCGACGAGTTGGTTCATGCCGTCACCTCGAGTCAGCATCCATTCGACCGCAACCTCGAGTCCTGTGGTGACCGCGCTCGCCAATTCCGATGAGCCGGGGGTGCCCTGGCGGATGAGCTCGGCAATGATCGAGGCTCGCTCGGCGCTCGGCCGAAACCCACACAGTGCAGAAAACTCCGAGAGTGCAACGATAACTTCGGGTTTGTGATTGGCGTCTCGATAGTTTCGATTCGGAGAATCAGGGTCGAGCCCGGCATCGTTCTCCTTGTCAAACCCGTGCTCGGCTTGAACACGAGTCGGATGTGCCTGAATGGACAACGGTGATTCTGCCGCCAAAACCTTCAGAAGGAACGGTAGCGGCCCGGTTCCGAAGCGCTCAGGGTGCGACGCCCCCCATTCGATGAGCGACTGTCCCGTCGACTTCACTCGAGCCGGACACGCTGGGTGGTCACCGAGCCAGAGTTCGGCTTCTGTCGACCCGGACGGGACCGTCCCGAGCAAGCCCGCGATCGCCGACGTCGAGCCCCACGCATAGTCACGCGGAGTATTGACAATCTCGAACACCGCAACACCTCCACGTCCCTCACTAGGCTAGTGTCCCGTGGCCCAAATTATTGCGAAGAAACCCGTGATGGTGGCAATCCTCACGCTTCTTTTCGCCGGTGATTTCTTTCGCAACGCGCTCACCGTCCCAGTTTGGGCCGCTCTCGTCATCGCTACATCGATGTGGTCGCTCGTCATCGTCATCATTAACCGGGTCACGTGGCGGGCACTTCCAATTCCTCTACTCGCGTTATTGGGGTGGTGGGCAATCACCCCCGTGTGGTCCCCGTACGCGACGACATCTCTCTTCATGTTGCTCACTGTGCTGCTGGGCGTTCTCTTCGGACTCGCGATTACTAGTGCCATTCCCGTGGAGGAGTTGGTTCGCCAGTCAGCGCTGAGTTTGCGCCTCATTCTTTTCGGTTCCATCCTTTTCGAATTGAGTGTGGCACTCATCGGGCACCCGGTTTATCCGGTCGGTTTTTCCGAGACGTCTGCGACACCCATCGAAATGGCGTGGAGCCGCGGACTTTTTTTTTCGGCCGGCCGAATCCAAGGTCTCGTGGGCAATGCGAATGTGCTCGGAATGCTCGGGCTGGTGCTGCTCATCATCGGGCTCTGGCGTGTGTACGCGTCGCGACAATGGCGCACGGTGTCGGTTCTCGATGCGGCGCTCGCTATCGTCATCATTGCCCGGACCATGTCGGCAACCGTCACGGTCACACTTGTATCGCTGGCAGTCCTCCTTGGACTCACCGCGCTGGCGCGCCGGAATGGCCCGTGGTGGCGTATTGGTTTGGGTGGTGCCGTGGCCGTCATCGGCGGCGCCATGGTTGCCGCGATGTCCCAATGGTCGGGGGTTGTCGCCCTTTTGGGCAAGTCCCCCGACCTCACCCACCGAATTGACATTTGGTCCGCGGTCGTTGACCGCATCGCTGAGAAACCGATTCTGGGGTCGGGTTTTGTCGGATGGTGGCCGAATTGGGACCCGTGGTTTGCGATTCATGCGGTCGACGGCATGCCAATGTCCCAGGCACACAATGTGTGGCTCGATATCACAATGCAAAGCGGACTTGTGGGGGCACTACTCTTCGCCGTCACGCTCATCATCACACTGTGGACCTTGTGGCGAACGTTCGCTCAATCACCCTTGTCGATTGCGGCGGTGCCGTTTCTCGTCCTGTGTGCCCTGACGGTTCAGTCACTGACCGAGAGCCGACTTCTGCACGAGTGGGGTTTCGTCAGCTTCATCACCTGTGCGATCATCGCGGAGCGCATTCGGGTCGGACCTATCGATAAACTTTGATGCTCCCGCGTTGGAACGATTGAGTCCAGGCCGTTGAGGTCGATTTGGCGATGCCCTTGGGCCAGCCGTACTTACCCCTGGCTCCATTTTTAGCGAGATACGCGTCCCACAGAACATCAGGCATCGCGAAAGCACCGGGCGTCCCACGAACGATTGTGCCGCCCTCGAATGTTTGTTTGGATCCGAGAAATCCGTCTTTACCCCGGTATTCCATCGCATTGTTCGTCGGGACGCCTAAATATCCCGACATCCCGCCCGCGACACGAAGTGCCCTCAGTGTGTCCTTCGGGATGAGAACTCCCTGTGCGGATCCGACCTTGACGACACGACCTGCCGAATAAAGTTGGAACAGTTGGCCGTCGGCGCGGACGGGTTCGGCGAGCGGCCAGCCAACCTCTTCGACACCACCGACATCCTCGAGAGCGGCGGCAAGTGCGTCGGCGACGAGATAGGCCGCGCCGTCCTTCTCGTAAACTGTTCCGTTTTCAAACTGTTGGATTCGACCGGTTCCGAACGACCCGAAAGTTCGGGTCTCTGCCGCACTGAGTGGGAGTCCCCACGGACTGTTTATCCCTCCGTTTGCCAGCAGATATTCGCCGATGGCGCCATCGAGGACAAGGAACGTGTCGGTGGGACTTGACACGACGTATCCGCCGGCGAAATCTTGATCGCACTTTCCGTCTGTGCAGGATGCGTCACCCGTCGGCCACCCGAGCGAACCGCTGGGTCCTCCCGCCTCGCTGTAATAGGCAAAAACGTCATTGAGCACGATGAACGTTGCGTCTGTCGGGTCACGGTAAATAAATCCCTTGGCGAACTTCTGGCGAGAGCCGTCTCCGTTTGAACCACCATTGACTGATTCCGTCGGCCTCGAGATCGGCCCGAGGAGGCCACTAACTCCACCTGCCGACTGGTACTTGGTCGCGATGGGACCTGTCACATACTTGAGTCCCTCAGTGATGTTCCAGGTTGCAACTGCGTTGTCATAATCGGCAGAGCAGGTGTTTGCCGTTTCTGTGCACGAGGAATCATCAATCAACGTCCCCCAGTCGCCCGTAATGGCAGCGCCCTGGTCGACAATATCTGCGGAAAGGTTGGCGTGAGCGTTAAACCAATAGCTGTACCACTCCCAGAAGTTGCTATTTCCATAACTGGAACAGCTGTCCCCCGTCCCAGCGAGGTTCGCCAGCGCCGCGTCGTTCGGTGTGTACGGAGTGTAAATGTACAACGCGTGTGTCGCGAGGTTCATAATTTTCACAGACTTTGTGCCACAACGCGCATTGGGATGAAAAAGAATCGGCGATCGGACCCCAACCGGCTTGGAATTATAAAACCTACTCGTGGGTTCGGTGTAACGCTTCAACTGCGACGCCGCAGAATAAACCTGGTTGTAGAACCCAAAATACTTGGCGTCACACGGGGCAGTGTCCGGGCACGCATACCCCGTTGCAATCTTGAGTTTGTCGGCGGTCGGGTTGGCGTTGGTAATCAGTCCCTGTTCTTTTTGCAACAGGACGAGAAGTACCTTCGCGCTGATGTTGCACGCGCGTTGAACCTTGTAAATGATCTGCGCCGCCGTTTCATTCTTTGCACCGACGTAGCTTTCGCAGAGAGGGTCCAGGCCATCGTCCTGAACCGACGTCGCCTCCCGTGTAAACGTTTCTTGCGTGTATACCGACAGGCAGAGGTTGAGCGATCCACACTGTCTTACCTTTTTCGATAAAAACGTTTGTATCTCTTGCTCCGTCATTGCGGTCTTATCAAAGAATTGGGCATCCGAAATGATGTCTCCCGCTACGAAGTCGTTCCCGGAAAGTGTCAACGCGTTCGCCGAAGTGGGCACCAAAAACCCCGCGGCGACGGTGAATGTCGCTACGGCGGCGAAAACTCGCTTCCATAAATTGGACACGACTCAAACCCCTTTACACAGGTGTAATCCGAGTGTATGTTACGCAATTGCGAAATCCGCGGAAGCAGTAAGTCCGTCGTCACACCGAGCGAGTTGGCTAGCATGGGTTGCGTGAGTAGCCCCCACCCCGCGACGAGCATCGGAATTGTGACAGTGTCATTCCGATCAAGCGACGCCATTCGTCATTTGTTGGCATCGATTCCCAGCTCAACTTCTCACCCCGTCGACATCGTCGTCGTCGATAACGTTCCCGGCGGTGACGAGGAACTTGTCGAAGCGTTGGTGGGTTCAACTGCACGCATCGTGCACCGACCCGACAATCCGGGTTACGGTGGCGGAATCAACGCCGGGATCGCATCGCTCAATTCTGACATTGGCTGGATTTTCGTCGTCAACCCCGATGTCACACTGGATTCGGGGTCGCTCGACGAACTGGTTCGCGTCGGTAACCGTGAACCAACCATCGGTGCACTGGGCCCGCGGATTCGCGATCCGAAGGGTACCGTCTATCCATCTGCACGCGCTATCCCGTCGCTGAGGCTCGGAGTCGGCCACGCGCTGTTGGGAGACCTCGCGCCGGCCAACCCGTGGACTCGCCACTACCACCGGTCCGCCGACTACGCCATCGAGCGCGACGCAGGATGGCTCAGTGGCGCGTGTGTCCTCGTGCGGCGAACCGCATTTGACAGCGTTGGCGGTTTTGACGATGGGTTCTTTATGTATTTCGAGGACGTGGACCTCGGTTTCCGACTGGGCCTGGGCGGTTGGCGCAACGTCTTTGTGCCGAGCGCAACGGTCGAGCACGAGGGCGGGCATTCGACCCGACAACACTCGGCCTCCATGATCACTGCGCATCATGCGAGTGCTCGTCGTTGGGTTGGCAAACGCTATCCAGGCATCGTGTGGTGGCCGGTTCGCTTCATCGTAACGGTCGGGCTTCGATTACGCGAGTCGGCGAAAACGCGCCAACGCTAGCCGTCGAGAAGTCCCAAAAGATACGCTCCGTAGCCACTCTTTTCGAGAGGTCCCGCAAGCGTCGCGAGTTGGTCCGACGTGATCCACCTTTTTCGCCACGCGATTTCCTCCGGGCAGGCAATCTTTGAGCCGGTTCGACGTTCGACCGCGCGAACATATTCCGACGCGTCCATCATCGAATCTATTGTTCCCGTGTCAAACCACATCGTTCCCGCGTCGAGCACGCTGACGCGAAGGCGTCCGTCGCGCAAATAGTGATTGCTCACCGACGTGATTTCAAGTTCACCGCGCCGACTCGGCTTGATACCCTTCGCCACATCAACGACATCGGGGCCATAAAAGTAAACGCCGGGGATCGCGAATCGAGATTTTGGCTTCAGTGGTTTCTCTTCAATGGAGAGCGCGGTGCCATCGGCGCCAAATTCGATAACGCCGTAACGCTCGGGGTCATCAACGGGGTACGCAAAAATGTGACCGCCCTCGAAATTCGTCGTGTCGGGAAGTGCGCTCTCGAAATCAGACCCGTGAAAAATGTTGTCGCCGAGCGCTAACGCCACCGAATCACCCACGGTAAAAGATTCGCCAATAATGAAAGCTTGCGCCAGTCCGTCGGGGCTCGGCTGAATCGCAAACTCGATTCGCATTCCCCACGCGGAGCCGTCGCCGAGCAGAGTCCGAAACAAATCGGCGTGCTCGGGGGCAGTGATAATCAATACTTCGCGAACTCCGGCGGTCATCAATGTCGACAACGGGTAGTACACCATCGGTTTGTCATAAATCGGAATGAGCTGCTTGGAATTCCCGAGGGTAATCGGCCAGAGCCGAGAGCCTGTGCCTCCCGCCAAAATGATGCCTTTCATCGACCCTCCCATTTCGGCAGTGAACCCGCAGCGAGAGCCTCGGCGAGGGTAGGAGCGGAGATGTCTTTGTCAGACAACACGAGTTCGATTCCGGGCGGGAAGGTCAGGGCAATGTCGCGATCGAGCGGATTAATGCCGTGTTCGCGTTCCGGACGGTAAATGTCGGTGACCAAGTACGTGACGGTCGTGAGGTCGTCTAGCGCGATAAAGGCATGCCCCAACCCTGGTTCGATGAGAATCGCGTCGTGATTTTTGCTGTCCAGCGTCACGCCTTCCCATTGGCCAAAAGTTGGCGAGCCGTCGCGAATGTCCACGACGAAGTCGATAATTGAACCTGTAAGGGGCATCACGTATTTCGCTTGCCCTGGCGGTACATCCGCATAATGAATACCTCGAACGACACCCCGCGAGGATTGCGAAATGTTCGCTTGAATCGGGTTTAGCCGAAACCCCGTCGCGGTCTCAAGGTCGTCTGCTCGGAACCATTCAGAAAACGAACCGCGCGCGTCGCCAAAAATTTGTGGGGCAATACGCCACGCACCTGCGATGCGTAATGGTTGAATGTCCACGTGACCATAGTAACGACAGCGGTTTGAGCGATGACGTCGACCGCCGTGATCCTCGACCAAGTGGTCGCACCTGTCCCCGGCGGAATCGGGCGATACGCGCTCAATCTGGTTCGTGCCCTCACGGCGCGGGTTGATGGCAGCCGGTCACTTGTCGGATTTGTCCCCCGGGTTTCACATGACACAGTTCGCCAACTCGAAGGATTCATACCATTGCTTAATGGCATCGAGGTCTCACCGTTTCCGCGAGCAGTTCTCGCGCGCGCGTGGGAGCGCGGCGTGGCCGTCCCGAAGCATGAGATCACCTATTCGCCGAGCCTTTTTGCGCCGCTCGTCGAACACGGTCAGCACATCGTGACGATTCACGATGCTGTGCCGTGGACTCACCCCGAAACGTTGACGGGCCGGGGTGCGCGGTGGCACCGCGCAATGGGTGAACGCGCTTGCCGCTTCGCTGACATTGTTGTCGTCCCAACGGACGCGGTCGCCTCGCGGATTTCGACTTTCTTGTCGCTCGGGAATCGCATTCGTGTTATCGGTGGTGCGCCGACATCCGACCTGGTTGTGCCCGTCGATTCCGAAAACCGCAGATCCACCCTGGGTATTCCGGCTGCGTACATCACGTTTGTGGGGACCCTAGAACCGCGCAAAGGACTCGAGCAACTCCTCATCGCGCTCGCAACCATCGAGGGTCTTTCGCTCGTGGTCATCGGGCCCCGGGGTTGGGGTGGTGTGAGCGTCACTGACCTCGTCTCCCGCACGGGAATTGCGCCACACCGTGTCCACGCGCTCGGTCGACTCGACGATGCCGATCTCGCCGCCGTCCTTTCCACTTCTCGCGGACTGGTCGTGCCCTCAATCGAGGAAGGCTTCGGGCTCCCCGTGCTCGAAGCGATGTCGCTGGGCGTACCGGTGATTCATTCAACCGCTGAGGCGCTGCGTGAGGTCGCTGGTCAATCCGCTATCTCTGTTGACGTACACGGCAAAGACGGGATCATCAAGCTCGCTGAGGCCCTGACAGGGTTGGATGACGAAAAACTTCGACGCGACCTTGCCTCACGTGGAAAAGCCCGTGCCGCCCAGTTCTCGTGGGATGCGAGCGCGGCTCGGCTCGTGTCCGTGTTCGAGGAACTGACTTAGAGGCCCCAGACTGCGCGATGAGCCGCGAGGCATCTCGACCAGGTGAACTGAGCCGCTCGTTTCGAGGCCGACGTTGACAATAAGGTTCGACGCGGCGTGTCCACCAACAGTTCGGTCAACGCACTCCCGATTCCCTCTGGCGTGGTGTCGGAATAGGCCACGGCATCTCCACCCACCTCGGGGAGTGCCAATGAGCGCGACGTAAGCACAGGTGCGCCACACGACATCGCCTCGATAACGGGTAAACCAAAGCCTTCGCCTTCACTGGGATACGCGACCACGATGGCGCCTCCCAGAAATGCCGGCAGATTGTCGAGTGGGATGTATCCGAGGTGTCGCACGTCATAACCGTCGTCGACCGCGTGCGCGATAGCACCGGCCACTGCACCGTCCCATCCGGGCGCCCCGGCCAGAAGCAGGCTTGGACGTTTCACCATGTCGCGTGTGGCGAGTTGGAACCCCTCGATGAGGGGAACAACGTTTTTGCGCGGCTCAATCGTGCCAAGGAACGCAACCCACGATGCCACTTCGTTTGCCTCCGCGAATTTCGCAACAGCGCGAGTCGTGGGCGGGTGGAACGTGTCTCGGTCGACACCGTGAAATGCCACCGTAATGTGATCCTTGTTCGCACGGGCCACACGCTGATATTCCGCACCGGTCGCCGCGGACGGGACAATGACGTCAAGACCAATGCGGGCGGATGCCACAATCCAGAATTTGAAAAACAACTTCTTCAACGCTGAATGACGATCGGGGTGGGACCAGAAGGTCAGGTCGTGAATGGTCACAACGCGGTGACGGCCCGTTAACAACGGAAACGTGTAGTGCGGTGAATGAATCGTCGTGGCACGAAGTCGACGCGCGAGCACGGGCAACCCAATCTGTTCCCACAAAAATCTCAGGAACACGATCTGAACACGTCGAGGAGCGACAACAAGATCGCAGTCGAGGTCCGCAAACGCCTTCTCATCGCGTGGCTGGCAGACCACGACAAGGGAGAGACCCGCGAGGACCGATTCGCGGACCAGTTCCTCGACATAACGCCCGACGCCTCCTCGCTGCGCACTGATTGCCGTTGCGTCCACGAGAACGAGCGGTTGAGCAGACGCTTTCTTCACTCGCTCAGCCTATTGCCGCACTACGCTGAAGGACGAGGGAGACAGTGATGACTGCACCAATTCTTGTGACCGGTGGCGGCGGAATGCTCGCAACCGCCTTGGGTGACGTCTTCGGTGATAGCGCAGACCTCGTCACTCGTGCAGACCTTGACATCACCGACGAGAGTGCTGTTCAGCGTGCGGTTGTCGGTCGGGTGGCCGTCATCAATGCCGCCGCGTACACCGCCGTCGATTATGCCGAGGCTAACAATGACGCGGCTAGGGATGTCAATGTCCATGGCGCAAGGAACGTGGCGAGTGCGTGCGCACGCACAGGTGTGCGCCTCGTTCATGTGTCAACCGACTACGTTTTTGACGGTCTCGCCACGAGCCCTTACTCCGAAAACGCGATAACAGACCCGCGGACCGCCTACGGACAGAGCAAGCTCGAGGGCGAACTCGCCGTGCGATCAGCGCACCGGGACGGGACAACCGTCGTCCGTACCGCGTGGCTCTACGGCGCGGGTGGACCTAGTTTCGTTGCGACAATGCTCGCTAAGGCCCGCGCGGGCGAACCCGTGAGTGTCGTCACCGACCAATTCGGCCAGCCCACATGGACCCGCGATCTTGCCGAACGAATTCGCCTGCTTCTTGACGTTGCGCCAGGGACCTTTCACGCGACGAATTCCGGTGCGTGTTCGTGGTGGGATCTGGCAGTCGCAATCTACGAGGAAGTCGGTGTGCCAACAACCCTGGTCGGCCAAACCACCTCTGACGCGTTCGTTCGTCCAGCACAACGTCCTGCCTATTCGGTTCTAGGTGATGGCGCAGCGCAATCCGCAGGGCTCCCCGCGATGCCCCCGTGGCGTGACGCGATAGGAAAAGCTCTGCGCGCCGATTTTTCGCTCTAGCCCCGCTACGGTTGGGGCGTCGGCGTCGGCGTCGGCTTGGCGGGCGTTGGGAAAACGGCATCACGGACGATCTGGTGAGCCAACTTGAAGTTCGGGTACAACTGGTCGAAAATGGGTGGCACCAATTCTGCTCGGAGAATCGGTAATTTCCGTGCCTTTGTTCCGAGTTCAACCATGAGTCCGACCATGGACTGAGGTAAATCGGTCACGACCAGTGCTTTACCCGCGGACGCAAGTTGCTGAAACTGCGCCAGCACCGTTGTCGGTTTGACTTGACGGAGGATCGCTTCTTCCAATTGGCGCTGGCGACCCATTCGCTCGTAGTCGTCTGAATCGCACCGTGTTCGGACATACATTAGAGCGCGGTTGCCGTTGAGATGAGTCGCGCCGGCCGGAAAACTGTCGGTGATGGGCTCCCCTACTACACACACGTTCACGCGCTCCTCAATGAGGATATCCACACCACCGAGGGCATCGATGAGTCCGCTGAAACCGCGCATATCGATGAGGACATAGAACTGGACGGGGATTCCGGTGATGGCTTCGACCGAATCCCGCATGGCCTCGACTCCCGGCGATGATCCAGCCGCGACCGCATCCGGATACAACTCTGCATGCTGTTCCGCCCACGGATAGATATAGGCAAACAGGCACTCATCACCGCAATTGAAACCGTCTGGCCACTCGGCACGCATCGGAGAATCCTTAGTGAACGGAGCGTTGTACAAATTTCGCGGAATTCCGACCACAGAAATTTGACCCGAATTCGCATCGACGGTGACGAGACTGACCGAGTCTGGTCGAAGTCCAATCCGGTCAACCCCCGCATCTCCGCCGAGCAACATGAAGCTGTACTTTCCTTCGATCGGCTCGACCGTCGGCGCATCCGCAAAAATGCCCGCAATCGTGGCTCTCGTCACTCCCGCGAGATACGTCCCGTACGCGGCGCCACCTGCAGGCCCACACATCGCGACGACAGTGAAAATCGCGACCCAGAAGCGAGTTCGGCCAGGGACATGAACGAACCGAACCAATCGAAACGTGTCGACGGCGGCAATGAACGAGAGGAGCGCAAGCACGACCAGCATCACCTGCATTCCGAGTAGCCCCCAATTCGACACCCAGAAACCGAAGGTGAACCCCGCCGCGAGGAGGTAAGACACGATCGTCGCGAGCCCGATGAGGAAAAGGACCAGCCACGTACCAAACAGGATTCGTCCGAGTCGACGATTTCCCGCGAGCAACTGTGCCGAGCCGGGGATAACCAACGACAGGATGATGAGCCACCACGCCCTACGGCGCATTACTGCACCGTCGTGAAGGTTTGGGTTACGAATCGGTGATGTCAGACTCACGAGAGCGAATCTTTGAGTGCAGCGTTTTTTTCGGCGACGAGGTCAGCCAGGGACAGGGAGTAGTTGTCCAATTGAGCGGCGAGGGTCGGGCTCGAAATTGACAACATTCGAACCGCGAGCAACGCGGCGTTGGTCGAGTTTCCGATTGACACCGTAGCGACGGGAACTCCGCCTGGCATTTGGACGATGGACAACAGCGAGTCGAGCCCGTCCAACTGCGACAACGCAATCGGAACACCGATAACCGGCAAACTTGTTACCGAGGCCAGCATTCCCGGAAGATGGGCGGCGCCCCCGGCGCCCGCGATGATGACCGAGACACCATTCGAGCGAGCTTGTTTGCCCCACTCGATCATGGCCTCGGGGGTGCGATGGGCACTCAGCACCTGCACATCGGACGCGACGCCGAACTGTTCCAGGATGTCATTGGCAGCGCTCATCGTTGGCCAATCCGAGTCGGATCCCATAACGATAGCGACGAGTGGCGTACTCACCCCTCCATGCTAAATGTCGGCATGAAAGATTTCCGCCGCGGCGCGCGCCCTTGCCATGGTGTCGGTGACGTCTGTTCCTGTCGCGGTGACGTGACCAACTTTGCGGCCTGCGCGCGGTTCCTTGCCATAGTTGTGAAGTTTGACGTCGCTCAATTGGGTCAAGCGGCTGTAACGCCCGAGGTCCATCGAACCGAACACATTCACCATTACCGCCCACGGGTGGAGCGATTTGGTCGAACCGAGAGGCATGTCGCAAATCGCGCGAAGGTGTTGTTCGAACTGGGACGTCACGCTGCCTTCGATCGTGACGTGGCCGGAGTTATGGGGTCGCATCGCCAGTTCGTTCACGAGGAGGCGACCATCGTTCGTTTCGAACAACTCGACCGCGAGGACACCGTTGACGTTCAGGTCAATCGCGATCTGTCGACCCAGTTCCGCGGCAACCTCGACGATGCGACTGTCGTCGGTTGGCGCAGGAAGAATCACTTCGGCGCACACGCCATTCGCCTGCGTCGTTTCGACCGCGGGCCAGACGGACGTTTCTCCGCTGGGGCGGCGGGCAACGAGCTGGGCGAGCTCACGTGAGAAATCGACCATCTCTTCCATAAGGACGGGGCCTCGATGCAACCAGTCCGCGACCTGCGCGGCGTCGGTGACGACCGCGACTCCTTTGCCGTCATAACCACCGCGTGGCACTTTCGCGATGATGCGGCCGCCATTGGTATCGAGAAAACCCTTAACGTCAGCCGTTGTTTCGGCGACTCTCCAGACAGGAAGTGGGTGACCCAATTCTTGAAGAATGTTCCGCATCACGATCTTGTCCTGAGCGACGGCTAGCGGCGCGGATCCTGGTCTCACGGCGACACCCGCCTTTTCGAGGGCAACGATGATGTCCGATGGCACATGCTCGTGGTCGAACGTGATGACGTCCACACCTCGGGCGAATGTCAAAACTGTGTCGAGGTCACGAAAATCCCCCACTGTCGTTGCGCGATTGCGGGCCGACGAATCGTTCGTTTCCGCCAGAACTCTCAGTTCAAGACCGAGTTCAATGGCGGGACCAATCATCATCCGGGCGAGTTGACCTCCGCCGATGACGCCGATGACTCGCACAGCACTCCTTTGGACGGGATGAGGACGGTTTCAGCCTACCGAACCGACTCGTCGCCCCCGAGGCGAAGGTGCGTGACGTCCCCCGCCACGAATTCTTCGGTGCCGTTCACGGTCTCGACGAGAAGCGAGCCCGTGAGCCCGAGCCCCGTCGCGCGGCCCGATGCGACACGGCCGTCGGGTAATTCAATCCAAACCTGGCGTCCGACGGTATCAATGGCGCTCTGGAGGTCAGCCAGCAACTGGTCATCATCGAGGGTTTGGGCACTCCGAATCACCGCGTCGGCGAGCGCCGCCACGATGGTCGCGGAGGTGAGTGAGACGCCCTCCGCCACGAGGGACGTCACGGTGTCAGCCGAAAGCCCGTCGGGGATGCCCGTGACGTTGATCCCGATTCCAACGGCGATTCGATCCGTGTCCAGCGATTCGATCAGTATCCCTGCCACCTTGCGACCGCCGACGTGAACGTCGTTGGGCCACTTGACCGTCGTAGGAATTCCCTCCTGCGCGTGACGGGAGATGATACCCGCCAATGCGACGGCGACACACAGTGGCAACCGCGTCATGTGGGCTGGCAAGCCCAGCGCAGCGCGTGAGATAACAACGGTCATCGCGACACCAGTTCCCGGGTCCATCGACCATACTCGGTCCATTCGCCCTCGTCCTGCGGTCTGGTCCGATGTCGCGATCACGTCCCCGTGACCGAAATCGCTCGATTGAGCGGTTCGATTCGTCGATTCGACCTGATCAAACCAGTGAATGACCGCGACCACTAGCGCAGCGGATTCGACCAGGTTCGGCCGGCGACGGGTTCGCGAGGTGCGCGTGTGTCGCGAGTCCAGCCATCGACACGCTTGTCCTCTTCGACCGCTCCGCCTTCGCGCAGCATCCCCGCCACGACCGCGATTACCGCGGCTTCCTGCTCGGGAGAGGGGGAACCTCCCGCGACGTGGATCTGCGTGAGTGGGTCAAGGTCCGGTGCTGGTTCGGCCATTAGAGCGGGATGTTCCCGTGCTTCTTTGCCGGCATGCTGGCGCGCTTCGTCCCGAGAGCACGCATCGACCGAATAATCGCGATTCGCGTCATGTGCGGGTAGATGACGTTATCAATCTCGCCACGCTCAGCGGCGAGGAACGGGCTCGCAACGTTCTGGGTGTACTCGCTCGCCAATTTTGCGCGAAGGGCGGCCACGTCTTCGCCCTTTTCTTCCGCTTCCTTGATTTCGGCGCGGTACAAAATGTTGACAGCACCCTGACCGCCCATGACGGCCAGTTCTGCGGTCGGCCAGGCCATGTTGATGTCGGCGCCAAGATGCTTGGAACCCATCACGATGTACGCCCCGCCGTAGGCCTTGCGGGTGATGACGGTGATGAGAGGCACGGTTGCTTCGGAATAGGCGTAGAGCAACTTCGCGCCGCGGCGAATGACACCCTGCCACTCCTGATCGGTTCCCGGCAAGAACCCCGGAACGTCGACGAGCGTGATGATGGGGAGCCCGAACGCATCGCAAAAGCGGACGAATCGGGCCGCCTTCTCGCTGGCGTCGATGTTGAGCGTTCCCGCCATCTCCTTCGGTTGGTTGGCAACCACTCCGACCGGTTTTCCTTCGACACGGGCAAAACCGATGATGATGTTCGGCGCGAACAGCGGTTGGACCTCGAGGAAGGAATCATCGTCCACCGACCTCGCAATGACATCGAGCATGTCGTAAGGCTGGTTCGCGCTGTCCGGAATGATCACGTCGAGTTCTTTGTCGGCCTCAGTCGGAGTCTCAGACACCACGGATGCGTAGACAGGGTGTTGGGCGAGGTTGTTTTGCGGTAGGTAGGCGAGAACCGAACGCACGTAATCGAACGCGTCAGGCTCGTCGCTCGCGAGGTAGTGCGAAACTCCGGTGCGAACCGAGTGAGTCTCGGCTCCGCCGAGTTCTTCCATGCCGACGTCTTCGCCCGTAACGGCTTTGATGACGTCGGGCCCCGTGACGAACATTTGGCTCGTTTTGTCGACCATGACCACAAAGTCGGTGAGCGCGGGCGAATACACTGCGCCACCCGCTGCGGGACCGCAAATAATCGAGAACTGCGGTATCACACCGCTCGACTGAGTGTTGAGTCGGAAGATTTCTCCGTACTTACCCAAGGCCGTCACGCCTTCTTGAATTCGAGCGCCGCCCGAATCGAGGATTCCGATGATGGGCACACCCGCCTTCAGAGCGTATTCCTGAAGTTTGACGATTTTGGCACCGGCTGCTTCACCGAGAGAACCGCCGAACACGCTGAAGTCTTGGCTGAAAATTCCGACCTCGCGGCCGTGAATTCGACCAACGCCCATGATGACGGCGTCGCGGTCGGGGCGCTTGCCCGAGTCCCCGAACGAATCGCCGCGCGAACGAACAAACTTGTCGATTTCGGTGAAGCCGGTTCCGGGGTCGACGAGCTGCATGATGCGGGCCATCGCCGAATTCTTGCCCTTGGCTTTTTGCTTTTCTGCCGCGGCTGCTTGTGCCTCGTCGAGTCGCTTGAGCCGCGCGGCGAAATCAGCAATCCGCGCGGCGGTCGTCGCGGGTTGGGGGGTCGGTTTCTTCTCGGTCACGTAATTACCTTAGCGAGAGTGCGTTGTCGGGGCACCTATCCCCGCGGATTCCCGTCCTTGACAAACGTCACGATGGTTTCCACGTGGTGCGTGTGCGGGAACAAATCGAGGGCCCGAAGGCGCGTCGGGTGATAGCCGTGTTCCCGAGCAAACGCGATGTCACGCGACAGTGCAACCGGGTCGCACGCGACGTAGACGATTTGAGCGAGGGCAAGTCGACCGAGACTAGCCATGACCTCACGGCCCGCTCCCGACCGCGGCGGATCGAGAACGACCGTCCCCGCAGCGAGGCGCGAGCGCTCTCCGGGTGTCGCGCGCTGGTCGAGTGCGCGCAGCCATTTCTCGACCGTGCCGGTTTCGGCAAACGCACCGACCCACTCACTGAGATTTTCACCGGCGTGTTCGGTGGCCCGTTCATCCGATTCGACGCTCGTGACTCGGGTCGACGGCCCACCGAGGTCGGCGAGCGCCACCGCGAACAACCCGACACCGCCGTAAAGGTCAAGGTTGAGGGCGGTTGCGTCGAAATGCTCCAGATCGATCGCGGCGCGAACCTCGGCAGTGAGGGTCGTCGCAGCTTCCCGGTGGACCTGCCAGAAACCGTTGTCGTCGACTCGAAACTCGCGGTTTCCCACGCGTTCGCGAATGACCGTCGGTTTTTGTTCACCGACAATGAGCCGCGGGTCACCGATGGACGGTGACAGCACATCGACCGAACCGAACATCCCGTAGTTGTCGGACAGCGGTGCGAGGCGATTGATCCCTTCGGTTGCCAGCGGCAGGGACTTCACGGCGATGATGTCGTGCGACCGGCGCGCGCGTGGACCGACCTGGCCCTGTTCGTTGACGTGAAGGCGGACACGGGTGCGCCACCCCAACCCGTTTTGTTCGTCGTCGCCGGGCAGAGCGTCCACGCGATCGAGCAGGAGGGCAATCGTGGCCTCGTCCAGTTTTCCGAACCGAGCGAGAGCGTCCTTGAGAACATCACGCTTGAGTTCACGCTGGTGTGCGAGGGTAATGTGGCCGAAATCCGCTCCGCCAACTCGGGCATGGATTGGTCGGTCGATTCCGGCTTCCGCCCAGACGTGAGGAACGCGGTACGGGCTGGGGTTGCTGACCTCGATGGCGTCGGCGCGCCAGAAACTAGCCTTGGAGTCGTCGGTGACGCGAGCGGTTACGGTCTCACCGGGGATCGCATCGCTCACGAAGATCACGCGTCCATCGAGTCGCCCGACAGCGAACCCGCCGTGCGCGATTCCCGTCAGTGTCAGTTCAACGTCAGTACCAATCGATTCACCCATTTGTCCAGCCTACGGTCAGGGTAGTGTCGGGCTGTGCGTCTCGTTCTCGCCTCTACGTCACCCGCTCGCCTCGCGACCCTTCGTGCGGCCGGAGTCGAACCGTTGACGATTTCCCCCGGAGTCGACGAGGACGCCGTCGTCGCGGCGGCGGGGCACCTCGGACCCGCCGAGATGGTGGAACTACTGGCTCGGGCGAAAGCCGAGGCCGTTGTCGAGTCTCACGGATCGACAATCGACGGGTTGATTCTCGGTGGTGATTCCGCATTTGTCATCGACGGAATCATTCACGGAAAGCCCCACCTCCCCGAGGTCGCCCGCGAGCGCTGGCTGCGTCAACGCGGCCGGACGGGCGTCCTGTATTCGGGCCACTGGCTCATCGATCATCGAGGGGGCGAGAACCACGGTGGAGTCGGCGTTGTGACCCACGCCGAGGTCACCTTCGCCGACGTCACGGACGCCGAAATCGATGCGTACATCGCGACCGGTGAGCCGCTCCACGTCGCCGGCGCCTTCACGATTGATTCGCTCGGTGGGCCTTTCATCGAGTCCATAGTCGGCGACCCGCACACCGTCGTCGGTTTATCGCTTCCCGCCCTCAGAAACCTTGTCCGCTCATTTGGAATCGACTGGACCGACCTGTGGAACCGCTGACCGATAGAGACAGAGCGCGTGCCGACCAATAGGCTAAAGAGCATGTCACCACGCATCACCAAGGTCCTTATTGCCAATCGCGGAGAAATCGCCGTTCGCGTGATTCGCGCAGCCAAAGACGCGGGAATCGCAACCGTTGCCGTCTATGCAAATCAAGACATCAATTCTCAGCACGTCAAAATGGCGGACGAAGCCATCAGCCTGCACGGCACAACGAGCGCCGACACCTACCTCGTCATTGCGAAAATCCTGGCGGCCGCAAAACGCACGGGCGCCAACGCCATTCACCCCGGGTACGGATTTCTCGCCGAGAACGCGGAATTCGCCCGCGCCGTTTTGGACGCCGGGATCATCTGGATCGGTCCGACTCCCGAAGCGATCGAACGCCTCGGCGACAAGGTCAGTGCACGCCACGTCGCCGAGAAGGTTGGTGCTCCGCTCGCACCGGGGACGCTGAACCCCGTCGAGACCGCCCAAGAGGTCCTCGACTTCGTGGATGTTCACGGACTGCCCGTCGCCATCAAGGCGGCGTTCGGTGGCGGTGGCCGCGGGCTCAAGGTCGCGCACACACGCGAAGAAATCCCCGAACAGTTCGAGTCCGCGACGCGCGAGGCTATCGCTGCGTTCGGTCGCGGTGAATGTTTCGTCGAGAAGTACCTCGACAAACCCCGACACGTCGAGACCCAGTGTTTGGCTGACCACAAGGGAAACGTGGTTGTTGTGTCAACGCGCGACTGTTCGTTGCAGCGGCGTCACCAGAAACTCGTCGAGGAAGCCCCCGCGCCATTCCTCACCGACGCTCAGCGCGACCTGCTGTATTCGGCGTCGAAGAACATCCTCAAAGAGGTCGGATATGTCGGAGCTGGCACGTGTGAGTTTCTGATTGGCGCTGACGGTACCGTCACCTTCCTCGAGGTCAATACTCGCCTGCAGGTTGAACACCCCGTGTCCGAAGAAGTCACCGGTCTCGACCTGGTTCGCGAACAGTTCCGAATCGCCGAGGGCGGACTCGTCGATTATCCGGACCCGGTCATCACTGGCCACTCGATTGAATTCCGCATTAACGGCGAGGATGCGGGGGCGAACTTCCGCCCCACGCCCGGGCCAGTCAAGGCGCTTCGACTTCCCGGTGGTCCCGGTATCCGTGTTGATTCCGGGGTTGTCGCGGGCGACGTCATCTCGGGGTCATTCGACTCGCTGCTCGCCAAACTCATCGTCACCGGGACCGATCGCAAGGACGCCTTGGCCAAGGCCCGCCGCGCGTTGAGCGAATTCCAGGTCGTTGGACTTCCGACGGTGCTCCCGTTCCACCAACTCGTTGTCAACGACCCAGCGTTCGCGCCCGCCGGAGACGAACCCTTCACCATTTACACGAGCTGGATCGAGACCGAGTTCAATAACTCCGTGCCCGAATACGCCGGCACCGTTGGTGCCAGTGAAGCGACCGACACCCGCCACGAAGTCGTCGTCGAGGTCGATGGCAAGCGTCTCGCCGTCTCAGTTCCCGACTCACTCCTGCCAACCTCGGCTCGAATTCACAAGCCTCTCGCGCCCGTGCGCTCCAAGACAGCTCACGCTGCGGCCGGAGGCGGAAACGTCGTCGCCTCGCCGATGCAGGCAACAGTTGTGAAGGTAGAAGTGGCCCCGGGCGATGCTGTCGTCAAGGGTCAAACCGTCGTTGTCCTTGAGGCGATGAAGATGGAACAGGCCATCGCCGCACCTCGTGACGGTGTCGTCGCCAAGGTCAGTGCCGAGGTCGGCACCACAGTCAAGGCTGGTTTCGTTCTGCTCTCGCTCGAAAAGAGTTCCAAGACATGATGCACAGTGGCACACATCCTCTCGACGATCGTTCGGTGGACCCCCAAGAGGTTGCCCGCGAGGCAGCCACCCAAATCGCGAAAAAGACGGGTGTCGCCAAGCACGACATCGCTCTCACTCTCGGCAGCGGTTGGGGTAAAGCGGCTGACCTCATCGGCGAGACGGTCGCCGAGTTCCCGGCGACTGAGATCACGGGGTTCTCGACGCCCGCGGTGGAAGGTCACGTCGGAACCATCCGGTCGATTCGCACGGCATCCGGTGCTCACGCGCTCATTATCGGAGCGCGCACTCACTTCTACGAGGACCACGGCGTTCGTCGCGTCGTCCATTCGGTTCGCACAGCCGCCGCCACCGGCGCAAAAATCATGGTGCTGACCAACGGAGCCGGTGGGCTCAAGGAATCGTGGGGACCGGGCACTCCCGTGCTCATTAGCGACCACATCAACCTGACCGCGTCGTCGCCGCTCGAGGGTGCAACGTTCATTGACCTCACCGACTTGTACTCGATCCGTCTGCGTGAACTCGCTCGCAGCGTCAAGCCCGACCTAGACGAAGGTGTCTACGTGCAGTTCCGCGGACCGCACTATGAAACCCCCGCCGAGGTACAGATGGCGGGACGCATGGGCGGACACATCGTCGGAATGTCGACGGCGCTCGAAGCTATCGCCGCTCGCGAATCCGGAATGGAAGTGATCGGTTTTTCGCTCATCACGAACCTCGCTGCGGGGCTCGGCGATCCACTCAGTCACGCCGAAGTAATCGCCGCCGGCAAGGAAGCCGAGCCCGTGATGTCGGCGTTGCTTGCCGACGTCGTCGCCGCACTCGTCACGGGATAATCCGTGTCATCGAGTGACCTGATTGCCCGCGCAAACGCGTGGCTCGCGCAAGATCCCGACCCCGAGACCGTCACTGAACTGGAAGCGATCATCGACCGTGCCGATGCCGGTGACGTTTCCGCAATTGCCGACCTCTCTGACCGTTTCGACACACGCTTGACGTTCGGCACGGCCGGACTTCGCGGCGAGTTGGGTGCCGGCCCGAACCGCATGAACCGAGTTCTCGTTTCTCAGGCCGCGCACGGGTTCGCTCAATTCCTGCTGGAACGCGAAGCGAAACCGAGCGTCGTGATCGGCTACGACGGTCGCGTGAATTCGGAGGTGTTCGCTCGGGACTCCGCCGAAATCTTCGCGGGGCTCGGTTTGCGCGTCATCCTGTTTGATCGCGCGATTCCGACACCCGTTGTCGCGACTGCCCTGCGCGAACTAGGGCTGAGCGCTGCGGTTGTCGTCACCGCGAGCCACAACCCGCCGCGCGACAACGGATACAAGGTGTATTTGGGTGGCAAGGACGGCGGGTCACAGATTGTGTCCCCCGACGACACCGACATCGAGGCCCTGATTCTGCGAGCGACGAACCTGAACATCGCCGATTTCCCGCGGTCGAGCGTCTACGACACCACCCCCGAATCCCTCATCGACACGTTCGTTGAGAAAACTGCGGCGATCTCGACTCGACCCGCGACTCCCGTCCGATTCGTCTACACCGCGTTGCACGGCGTCGGGTGGGAGCTCGCAAATCGGTGTTATCTCGCCGCAGGACTGGGTGACGCAATCGTCGTCCCCGAACAGATCGAACCCGACGGCGCATTCCCCACGGTGGCGTTTCCCAACCCAGAAGAACCGGGGGCTCTCGACCTCGCGTATGAAACCGCCGACCGCGCCGAGGTGGATCTCATCATCGCGAACGACCCCGATGCCGACCGGCTCGCGGTCGGCATCCGGGACAACGGCGAATGGCGTCGCTTGACCGGAAACGAGGTCGGAAGTTTGCTCGGGTGGCGTGCAGCCGAGCGACATAAGGGTTCCGGTGCCCCTGCAGCGCTCGCCGCGTCGATCGTCTCGTCCCCGGCTCTTGGGGCTGTTGCAGCGGATTACGGAATCGAATTTTCGTATACGTTGACCGGATTCAAGTTCGTCAATCGCGTCCCGAACCTCATTTTCGGTTACGAGGAGGCACTGGGGTATCTCGTCGACCCCAACAAGGTTCGTGACAAAGACGGCATCTCGGCCGCTGTTGATTTTCTGTCGATGGCGGGCGAATTGCAGGAACGCGGGCTGACCATCGCCGATCACCTCGTGGAATTCGCCGACAGATTCGGCGCGTTCGCGTCGACCCAGATTTCCATTCGCGTCGCCAATTTGTCGGATATTCCTGCCATCTCGTCGAAGTTCCGCGAATCACCACCGGTGTTGCTTGGTGGTCATGCCGTGACTGCCGTAGACGACTTCGCGATTGGCTTCGACGGATTCCCGCCGACGGACCTCATCCGGCTGACAATCGACGGCGGCTCACGCGTCATCGTTCGCCCCTCGGGGACCGAGCCGAAACTCAAGATCTACATCGATGCGGCCGTCACCGAGGGGTCGGACAGATCGGCCCGTGTCGCTGACGTCGTCGCGGCCATCGAATCGGACCTCCGTCAGTTCATCGCATGATGATGGAAACGGAATCGCCGACGACAACCCGCTGGGTTGCGATCCACGGTGTCTCGGTTGCTCGAGCCCTATCAACCTTCGGAACCGTGGTCACGATTTGGGCATTGATTTTTCGCGAACGCGCAGAAGGACCCATCGCAGTTTCGGCAATGTTTATTGCGGCCGCACTTCCCTATATTTTGTTTGGCCCGTGGGTTGGGTGGTTGGCTGACCGCTTTTCGACACGGCGCCTCGTTCCAGTCGTAGCCATCGCCCAGGGTGCACTCACTCTCGCCTTCATCATCGACGTTCCCTTCTGGGCCGTGCTCGGCCTGATTTTCGCTTACAACATCATCGCTGCGATAGAAAATCCCGCCTGGCAGGCTCTCGTCCCCGGATTAGCAAAGCCTGCCGACCTCAGTCGCGTCTACGGACTATCGCTCGGTTACACCTCTGCCGCTCAGGTCGCGTCACCGGTGGCCGCTGGAATTTTGGTGGGGGCCACCGGTTACGTCTGGCCGTTTGTCATCGATTCATTCACGTTTGTGCTTCTCGCCGTCGCACCATTTCTCTTACGCGTCAACCGGCTCGGTCACAAAACAAAGCCCGAACACCGTGAATCCACCCTGGTCGGTTATCGCCACCTCTGGGGCGACCCGCTCCTCCGATCGGTGACCGTCCTCCTCTGTGCCTTCATTTTGGCACTCGGTGCCGTCAACACGGGCGAGGTGTTCCTCGTGATGGACGTTCTCGGCGCAAACGAGACGACCTACGGCTTCATCGGCGCGGTGTGGGCGGTCGGTAACCTCGTGGGATCGGCACTTCTGGGAATTCGCGCCATCAGTATCCCGCAGCAACCCCGTTGGCTTGTGTTCTCGCTCTGGACGATCGCGACCGGGGTGCTCGCGATTTCGTTGTCCCCGTCATTGTGGTTCGTCGCCATCGCGAATGGCGTGACCGGAATCGGTAGCGCGTACCTGCACGCCACGGCCACCTCGATTCTCATGACACGAACCCCCGAAAAGATTCGCGGACGGGTCAACGCGGCGTTCGCCGGTTTCATGAGTTTCGGGAACATCATCGCCACGGCACTGGCGGGAATAGCAATCGCAGGATTTGGCGTTCGAGAGGTCATGGTCGGATGCGGCGTCTTGTCTCTCGCCGCGCTGTTGGTCTGGGGCGGCGCCGTATATCGCGCACGCATGGACGAAACCGAGACCGCCCATGCTTGATTTCACTGATAAGGATTTCCTCGTCGACCCCTACCCCGCCCTCGCCGAGGCCAGAGCCGTCGGGAGGCCATTCTGGCACGAACCGACCGGGATGTTCCTCGCCGCGCGTCACGCTGACGCTAACGCGGTACTGCGCAACAAGTCACTCGGCAGGATTTTCACACCGAAGACTCCCGAAAACGAATGGCATGACTTTAACTACCTGCATTCGGATTCGATGCTCGATTCCGAACCCCCCAAGCACACACGGTTGAAGTCGCTCGTGAGCAAGGCATTCAATCCGCGTACAATCAACTCACTCACGCCCCACATCGAGCGGCTCACAACAGAACTGCTCGACGACTGTGCGGAAAAACTTGAAACGGACGGCACATTCGATGTGCTCGCAGATTTTGCCGAGCCGCTTCCGGTCAAGGTCATCGCCCACATGCTCGGGTTCCCCAACGCTGATGAACACGTGTTGAGGCCGTGGTCGCAGTCCATCGTGAAGATGTACGAGGTCAACCCCACCGAGGCCCACAAGGCAGAGGCCCGAGCGGCGGCGACGGAATTTGCCGACTACGTTCACGGTTTGATGCAACTTCGGAAGGTGTCCCCCGGCACCGACCTCATCAGTACGTTGGCGGCTGCTGAAAAGGACGGCGAGCGCCTCAGCGTCGAGGAACTCATCGCGACGTGCGTGTTGCTGCTCAATGCGGGACACGAAGCCAGCGTCAACGGGTTCGGAAACGGCATCGTGGCCGCAATGAAACGACCCGCCGTGATGCAGCCTCTGCGCGACGACCCCCGCATCGTGTCTGGCACCGCCCTCGAGGAATTCCTTCGGTTCGATTCGCCGTTGCAACTTTTCGAACGTACCGCGACCACCGATACCGAGATCAACGGGGTAGCGATTCGACAAGGGCAAAAGATTGCTGCGCTGTTGGGCGCGGCCAATCGCGACGCCGACGTATTCGACGACGCCAACTCCATGGACTTGACCCGGGAGCCGAACCAACACATCGCGTTTGGAGCGGGAATTCACTTCTGTATCGGTGCTCCGCTCGCGAGACTGGAAATGACTATCTCGTTGCCGGCACTCATCGAGCGCTTCCCCACTCTTGAACTCGCGGGCGAACCGACTCGTCGCCCCACCTTTGTGCTGCGCGGCTATGACGCGATTCCGGTCTCTGCATAAACTAGGGCACGTGCCGCTCCCCAAAATCATCCTCTACTACGCGTTCGCACCGGTCGCCGATCCCCAGGCGGTCGTTTTGTGGCAACGCGCGTTGTGTGCTCAGCACGGGCTCAAAGGTCGAATCATCGTTTCGAAGCATGGAATCAACGGGACCGTTGGGGGTCCGATGGGCGAGGTCAAGAAGTACGTCCGCGCGACCAAGCAGTATCCCGGATTCGGGACGATGGACGTGAAGTGGTCAGAGGGAACGGGTGATGATTTCCCGCGGCTGAGCATCAAGGCACGCCCGGAACTCGTCGCGTTCTCTTCCCCCGACGAGATAGTCGTCGGCGAAACCGGTGTTCTCAACGGGGGGCAGCGCCTCACCCCCCGGCAGGTAAACGACCTCGTGGCCGAACGCGGTGACGATGTGGTGTTTTTCGACGGACGGAACACGTTCGAGGCCCGAATCGGGAAGTTCAAAAACGCGGTCGTTCCCGACGTTCGAACGACTCATGATTTCATCACCGAACTCGACAGTGGCAAGTACGACCACCTCAAGAGCAAGCCGATCGTGACGTACTGCACGGGCGGGGTGCGATGCGAGATCCTCAGCGCGGCGATGCTCAATCGCGGATTCTCTGAGGTCTATCAAATCGAGGGCGGAATCGTTCGATACGGCGAGGCCTACCGCGACAAAGGGCTGTGGGAGGGGTCGCTGCACGTTTTCGACGAGCGTATGACTGTCAATTTCAGTGACGACGCCGCGGTCATCGGGCAGTGCGACGTGTGTGGTTCGGCGACATCGACGGTGGTCAATTGTGCGAACCTCGCGTGTCGCCATCGCGCAGTTATCTGCGCGTCATGCCTGGATAACCCAGCCAATCTCGAATGCGACGGACGTCACGCCGACCAGAAACCAACGGGCGAGGTCGGCTAGGCCGTATACGCCGACATCAGGAAGTCGGAGAGCGTGTCGCGTTCATCGCTGGCGATGAATGCCGCATTGACGGCGTTCAGTTGCCACTGCAGGACGTCGTCGAGGTCGTAGCCGAACGTTTCGGCAAGATTGGTGATTTCGCGGGACAGGCTCGTTCCGCTCATGAGACGGTTGTCCGTGTTGACCGTGACGGCAAAGCCAAGCTGGTAAAGCATTTCGAACGGGTGATCGTCGATTGTCGAGCCAAAGCGGCTAAACGCGTTCGTGTGGACGTTCGACGTTGGGCAGATTTCGAGCGCGATTCGGCGGTCGCGAACCCACTCGGCGAGCGGACCGAGTGTGACGTGGGTCCCCGCTCCGTCGTTCGCGATTGACAGGTCATCCGTGATTCGAACTCCATGCCCCAAACGCAATGCGCGCCCGTCAATCAGCGCGCCTTCAATGCTGACAAGACCGTCGGCCTCTCCTGCGTGAACGGTGCGGGGAACCCAGGCCGCGTCAAGTTTCGCGAATGCCGAGGCGAGTCTCGACACCGGAAACCCTGCCTCCGGGCCAGCGATATCAAAGCCAACAACTCCACGTGCGCGATATTCGATCGCAAGGTCGGCAATCTCGTCGGCACGGTCCGCCTGACGCATCGCGCACAGCAATTGCCCGATGCGGGCAACTCGACCGACCGCGCGACCCTCCGTGACCGCTGTATCGATTCCGCGCTGGACGGCGTCAATCGCGTCGCGCATGTCGAGACCGTACTCGACGTGTAGTTCCGGTGCCCATCGAACCTCGCCGTAGACGACACCGTCCGCGATGAGATCCTCGACGAATTCCTTTGCGATTCGTTCGAGGTTCTCTGCCGTTTGCATGACGGACAGCGTCACCGAGAACGTAGCAAGATAATCGACCAGGTTCCCCGAGTCCGCGCTGGATCGAACCCACTCATTCAACTCGTCCGGTGTCGAGCGGGGAATCTCAATGCCTCCCGCCGCGGCCAGTTCGACGATGGTCGACGGTCGAAGCCCGCCATCGAGGTGATCATGTAGAGAGATCTTGGGGAGCGACTCGACGATGACATCTGTCCCTGGGAACAGGTGGGTGGTTCCGTCCCCGGGCGTTACCTGGGGAAGTCCAATGCGGCTCATCCGGTGATGACCTCGGCGATGAGTGGGCCGCGGTCGATGACGCTTTCGCCGATGTCCCAACCACCGTCGAGAGCTTCCAGCGCACGGTCAAAACGCGCGGAATCGTTCGCCGACAGGGTGAATACAACGTCACCCTTTTTCACCGAAGCACCCGGCTTGACGGCGAGGTCAATTCCCGCTGCGTGGATCACGGGATCTTCTTTGCGCGCGCGTCCAGCCCCAAGGCGCCAGGCCGCGATCCCGAACGGAAGCGCGTCCATACGCGACACAACTCCGTCGCGCGTCGCGGTCACAACATGACTTTCCGAGGCGACGGGAAGCGCCGCGTCAGGGTCTCCGCCCTGGGCGCTCACCATCGCGCGCCACGAATCCATTGCTTTGCCGTTCGCGAGGTGTGAGCGAACATCGACGCCCGTCATTCCCGCGAGTTCAAGCATGTGTTCGGCGAGCGTCACCGTGACCTCGACTACATCGGCCGGCCCGCCCCCGGCGAGCACCTCAACCGATTCCCGAACCTCGTTCGCATTTCCGATTGCGAGGCCGAGTGGCGTGTTCATGTTGGTCAGGACTGCGCGCGTGGCCACACCAGCATCGTTTCCGATGCGGACGAGGACGTTGGCGAGTTCCTTCGCACGGTCAAATTCGCTCATGAAAGCGCCATTGCCAAACTTGACATCGAGAACGAGTGACGACGTTCCCTCGGCGAGCTTTTTGCTCATGATGCTCGAGGCAAGCAGGGGAATCGCTTCGACCGTTCCCGTGATGTCGCGCAGTGCGTATAACTTCCGGTCGGCGGGCGCAAGGCCGGAACCCGCTGCGCACACGACAGCTCCGACCTTTTCGAGTTGTGCCAGCATTTCGGCGTTTGACAGGTCAGCACGCCACCCCGGGATGCTCTCGAACTTGTCCAATGTTCCGCCCGCGTGTCCGAGTCCGCGACCCGACAGTTGCGGCACCGCAAGCCCGAAACTCGCAACCAACGGCGCCAACGGAAGTGTGATCTTGTCGCCGACTCCACCCGTCGAGTGCTTATCGGTCGTGACTTTCGATAGGCCCGAGAAATCAAGGCGTTCGCCCGAGTTCACCATTGCGGCCGTCAGATCATTGATCTCGGTGGACACCATGCCACCCAGGAAGATCGCCATCGTCATCGCCGACATTTGCTCATCGGCGACATATCCGCGGGTGTAGGCATCGACCAGCCACCCGATTTGCGCGGCCGACAGTTCGCCGCCGTCACGTTTAATTTTGATGAGGTCGACCGCATCAAACGGTTCAATGGCGGTCATTCGCATCCTTCACACGTAGTTGCCGAAGCGGGATCGGTCAAGGAGTAGGCATCCAGTTCGCGCGGACCGAAGGCGTCGGGCAGGACCTGGTCAATTGTTCGCACACCAGAGACGGTCTCGAGAACCATTCCCGGCGCCGAGTGTTCGAACAATAACTGGCGGCAACGGCCGCACGGCATCAGAACGTCGCCGTGACCGTCGACACACGTGAACGCAACAAGTTTGCCGCCCCCCGACATTGCCAGAGCACTGACGAGCGCACACTCGGCGCAGAGGCCGACCCCGTAGCTCGCATTTTCGACGTTACATCCGCTAACTATTCGGCCATCGTCCACCAAAGCGGCTGCGCCGACAGGGAAGTTGGAATACGGCGCATAGGCCTTTCCCATCGCGTCGTTTGCCGCGGCACGAAGAGCGTCCCAGTTTATTTCTGACACAGTTATCCCTTGATATATGGTTGGCCGTCCGCGGCGGGTGCGCGAACACGACCCACAAATCCGACAACGGCGATGAGTGTCACGACATACGGAACAATCGTGATGAAGTCGGTCGGAATTCCGGGGCTGACCTGGTTCGCCCAGATCCGCAACACGATAGAGAATCCGAACAACAACGCCGCGGCCGCAGCCGAGAAGGGGTGCCATCGACCGAGGATGACCACGGCGAGTGCGATAAATCCCTGTCCTCCAGACATGTTCCGTCCGAACGCGCCGACCGCGCCGATTGTTAGTGCAGCACCGCCGAGCCCGGCGACCAAACCACCGATTGTCACCCACCAAAAACGCGTGCGCGCGACGTTGATTCCGACGGTGTCAGCTGCGAGCGGGTGCTCGCCGACCGCACGTGCACGAAGCCCCAATCGCGTCTTGAACAGGATGAACCAGAGAACGGGGATGATCAGGTACGCGAGATAGGTCGTGATTCGCGCCTCGAACAGAGCGGGACCGATGATCGGGATTGCCGATAATCCGGGGATGGGGATGATGGGGAATGTGCCAGGAAAGTTCGAGTTTTGTCCGTCGCTGGAGAGCCACTGGGCGTACAAGAAGTTAGTGATTCCCAGGACAAGAACATTGAGCACCACACCGACGATGATCTGGTCGACCAGGTATTGAATCGCAAACACCGCGAGGACCATCGACAGTAACGCGGCGCCGATCATCGCGACGATGAGCCCGAGGTACAGGTTGTCCGTGAGCGAGCCAACCACGGCAGCGAGGAATGCACCAGTGAGAAGTTGTCCTTCGATTGCGATGTTGACGACACCGACTCGCTCAGACATGATCCCGCCCATCGCCCCGAGAGCAAGCGGGACGGCGAGAACCACCGCGTTACCGAGGATAAACGCGAAGGGGAGAGTGTTTCCGGCAGCCAGCCACGCCAGCAGTGCGACCACCGCGAGCAACCCGAACATCAGGGTGAGCCAAATTGGCGTCACACTTTTGCGTTGCGCGAGCACGAACGAGACAACAGCGATTGCAACGAGCGTTGCGCCCAGAACGAGGCCGACGATGTTCGACGCAACCAAGAAGTCAGGCAGATGAATCAGGTCATCTTCTTTGGACCACTGGAACGCGACAACCTCAGTTTTTCCCGCAAAACCGAACGCCACCAGCACGAACACTGCGAACGCAACCATGAGGTACGGGGTCTTCCTGGACACCGTTACGTCTACTTGCGAAAACAATCCAGGAGTCACGACGGTGCTCATTTCGCATCACCTTTCGTGGTCAGTTTCTGCCACCAGTCCGCGATGACGGTCGTCTTTTGCGGCGGCGGCAATCGGAATATCGCGCGAACAAGAGGCGGTGCCGCGATAAACAAAACGATGAACCCCTGGACCACCCCCGTGATCTCGGGAGAAAGCCCGATGACCTGCATCTGCGGTGCTCCAGCCTTGAACGCGCCGAACAGCAATCCCGCGAGCAAGACCCCGGGGGCCGTGGATGACCCCAGCAGAGCAACCGTGATGGCGTCGAATCCGATGGTGCCGTCCATGTCGGGAGTCAGTCCGGCTTGAACCCCGAGCGCTTGATTAGCGGCTGCCAGACCGACAAAGGCACCCGAAGCGGCCATTGCCAAGACAAAAGTTCGCTCGACATTGATTCCCGCCGTGCGAGCAGCATCGGCATTGTGGCCAACCATTCGGAAGCGGAATCCGAGAGTCGAACGTTCCATGAGCCACCAGTAAACGAACACTCCCACAATCGCGAGAATGAATCCGGCATGCAAAGTGAAATCCGGGCCGAGGAGCAGCGGCAACTGCGCTGTGGTCGCTGGGGCGTCAGATTTGGGCGTCCCCCCTCCATCCACTTCGCGAAGAAGTTCCGGGGTACGGAAGAAGAATGTGAGAATTCCCGCGGCGATGTAATTGAGCATGATGGTCACAATCACTTCGTGTGCACCCGTTCGAGCCTTGAGAAAGCCAACGACAGCGCCGTAGGCCGCAGCGCCCAGAATGGCGACGAGAACGGCGACAACAAGGTGAACTCCCCAGGGAAGCGATACTCGCGTCGAAATCCATGTCGCCCATAGTGCACCGAACAGCAACTGACCGCTCGCGCCGATGTTGAACAACCCGACACGGAACGCGAGTGCAATTCCCAGACCCGAGGCGATGAGCGGACCAGCGAAGCGCAGTGTCTCGGTCATCGGTCGAAACGCGGCGACAATATCGTCGGCCTTGTAGTTGTATATCGAACCCCGGAACAACGCCGAATACCCCTCCGCGATCGCGGTCCACGCCGCGCCCAGCGCGTCGGCGGGGCGTGAAGTCAAATACTGTGCCGCAGCCAGGAATTCTTCGCTCGAGAACACCATGAAGATCGCCCCGATGACGAACCCTGCAACGACAGACAACAAGGCTCGCGCCGAGCCACCCGACATGATTTCTCGAATCACGGCGGCACCGCGGCCCACAACCGGGGTCTCTGTTCCGTAACTCATACGGTTGCTCCCGCCATCATTCGTCCCAGTGTCTCGCGTGACGTTTTCGCATCGACAATTCCGACGATGCGGCCGCGATACATCACGGCAATCCGATCCGCAAGAGACGTGACTTCATCCAATTCGGTTGAAATGATGACCACCGGCTTGCCCGCCTCGCGCGTGGCGATGATGCGGTCGTGGATAAATTCAATCGAGCCGACGTCAACACCACGCGTTGGTTGTGACGCAATCAACAGGTTGAGTTCGCGGCTGAGTTCACGGGCCACGACAACTTTTTGTTGGTTACCACCGCTGAGTTTCTTGGCGAGCGTGACTTGTGACGGGGTGCGCACGTCATAGGCGTCAATAAGTTCCGCGGCGATGCGTTCACGATTGGCAAAGTCAATAGTGAGACCCTTGGCGAAGGGTGGACCGTACGAGCGGTTGATCATAAAGTTTTCGGCGATCGTGAAATCCCCCACGAGGCCGTCTTTGGACCGGTCTTCGGGGATGTACCCGACCCCGGCGTCGATGACCTCGCGCACGCTCGAGTGGGTAATGTCCATCTTCCCAAGGTGAATCGACCCTGCACTCGGGGTTCGCAAGCCGACGAGAGCCTCGGCCAATTCGGTCTGTCCGTTTCCCTGAACACCGGCAATCGCCAGAACCTCGCCAGCGTGAACCTCGAAGGAAACACTGTCCACGACCTTGTTGTTCCTATCGCCAATGACGGTCAGTCCCGTGACGGAAAGCCCAGCCTCGCCGTGCTTTGGAGCCTTTTTGGTGACAGACAAATCGACTGCACGCCCGACCATCATGGTGGCGAGTGTCGCGGCGGAGTCCGTGGGTTTCGCTTCGCCGACAACGGCACCAAGGCGGATGACCGTGATGCGATCGGAGACGGCCTGCACTTCGCGCAACTTGTGGGTGATGAATACGATGGAGGTTCCCGCCTTGGCGAGACCCTTCATAATTCCCATGAGTTCATCGGTTTCCTGCGGGGTCAATACGGCGGTGGGTTCGTCCAACACGAGCACCTTGGCGTCGCGGGCGAGAGCCTTGATGATTTCAACGCGTTGTTGAGCACCGACGGGCAGGTCCTCGACCAACGCGTCCGGGTCAATCTCAAAGCCGAATCGATCAGAGATTTCGCGAACAAGTTTGCGCGCTGAATCAAGATCGAGCGTGTCAAGGATTCCCGTGGGCTCATGACCGAGCACCACGTTCTCTGCGACCGTAAACACGGGAATCAACATGAAGTGTTGGTGGACCATCCCGATTCCGGCCGCCATCGCGTCGCCGGGTCCTTTGAACTTGTGAACGACACCGTCGAGCACGATGTCCCCCTCATCGGCAGTGTAAAGGCCGTAGAGGACGTTCATGAGCGTGGATTTACCCGCTCCGTTTTCACCCAAAAGCGCATGAATCTCGCCGGAATTGACCACGAGGTCGATGTGGTCGTTGGCGACGAGCGCTCCGAATCGTTTGGTGATTCCACGGAGTTCGAGTTTCATCTATTCATCCTTGAAGAGAATGGGACAGGGGCCGCCGAGACAGTGTCTCGACGACCCCCGACTGTAGCTTTTTACAGACTAACCGAGCGGGTTGATTGACCCGTCGATGATGCCGGCCTGAAGTTCTGCCAGCTTGGCCTCAACGTCTGCCTGTGCGGTTGCACCGGAGTAGTTGGTGAGTGCCGACAGTGCCGTTCCACCGTTTTCGAGCGTTCCAAGGTAAACGTCACCCGTGAAGGCGCCGCCGTCAATCGCGATCGCCTTGATGATGTCGAACACTGCGAGGGTCATGCGCTTCTCGGCCGAGGTGAGTACCCATTCTGCGTACTCAGGCGAGGTAGCGGCGATGTCCTTGTCAACACCGATCATGCGGCCATCGATGCCGGCTTCGGTGATGGCTTCGGATACTGCACCGAACTGGTCGCCACCAACGGGGAAGAGGACGTCTGCGCCGGCTTCAATCTGGCCCGCAGCAATGGTCTTCGAGGTTCCCGAGTTGGGGGTGAAGTCACCGATGAAGTCACCGGTCTCGGTTGCAGGGTCCCAACCAACGACGGTGACCTCTGCCATGTTGTCGGTTCCCCACGCCTTAGCACCGTAGTAGAAACCGGTCATGAAGTCGGTGACGGCAGGAATCTGCATTCCACCGTAGGTACCGACAACCTTGGTCGTCGACTGAGCTGCCGCGAGGTAGCCGGCGAGGTACGACGACTGGTTCATGGCGTAGTTGACGGGCTTGAGGTTCGTTGCACCGTTCGACCATCCGTCAATGGTGACGAAGCTCATCTCAGGGTTTGCTTCAGCAGCAACGTTGACTGCGTCCACAAGGTTGAATCCGACGGCGATTGTGATGTCGCAGCCCTGGTCAATCATGGCCTGAAGGTTTGGGGCGAAGTCATCGGGCGTTGCCGATTCGGCGTCCGCAATCTGAACTCCGAGCTCAGCTTCTGACTTCTGGAGACCTTCATATACCGACTGGTTGAACGACTTGTCGTTCCACGAGCCTTCGTCCGAAACGGCGCAGGCCAGGTAGTCAATTGTCTCTTCTGGTACGGCAGTTTCGGTGGGTGCTGCGGCACAACCGGTCAAGATGACCGCGGCTGCGCTCGCAAGTGCGAGCCCAGTCCAGGCGCGCGATGTGATGTTCTTCACAGGGTGATTCCTCTCATTGGATGGTGTGATCCGAGTCCAGAGGATCCCGAACCGGCACCACGACTGACCCCATCATATTGTCGGGACGGGCGAAACAGTAGTTTTCACGGAAGAAACGATAAAAAATCGCCGAATCGCTGATTTTTTGAGCTTTTTCGACGGATTCTAGGAAACGGCTAGAGAAGCGCGTCGTCTCCTGACTGGCGAATCTGTTCGACAATGTCTTTGACGCGTTGAGCGTGGGCAGCCGTCGTGACCAAAAGTGCGTCGGGTGTGTCGACGACGACGATGTCCTTGACGCCAATGAGCGAAATCAAACGCTTCGTCTGCGACACGACAACCCCGCTGGAGCCCTGATTTAGGACACGCGTGTTTTCACCAAGTGTCGCAAGAACATTCGCGCGCCCATTCGTGTGAAGCCTAGCCAGCGACGCGAAGTCGCCGACGTCGTCCCATTGAAAGTCCCCCGGGATGACGGCGAGACGGCCGTGTTCCGCCGCGGGTTCGGCAATGGAGTAATCAATGGCGACCTTGGGGATTGTCGGCCACACGCGCTCGAGCACTGCCGAGCGTTCGGGCGTGTTCCACGCGTCGGCTATTTCGTCAATGGGGTCGGCCACATCCGGTCGGTTCGTGCGAAGTTCTTCGAGAAGAACACTCGCCTTCGCGATGAACATTCCTGCGTTCCACAAGTGAGTATCACCCTCGACATAGTCGGTCGCTTTGTCCAGGCTGGGCTTTTCAACAAAACGAACCACTCGATGCGCGCGACGCGCCCCCGTGACGTCCAGCGCCTCGCCCGACTCGATGTAGCCGAATGCTGTCGATGGCGACGTCGGACGAATGCCAATCGTCACGATGAACCCGGCCGCGGCTGTGGCAATTGCTTCATTTACCGCGGTGATGAATCGGCGTTGGTCATCGATAACATGGTCGGCCGCAAACGAACCGATAATCGCATCGGGGTTTCGCCGAACGAGTATCGCGGCCGCGAGAACAATCGCTGCGGTCGAATCCTTCGGGGATGGCTCGAGAACAGTGTTGCCGGCGGCGAGCATCGGAAGCTCGAGCGCGATGGCCTTCGCGTGGGACTTTCCGCACACCACCACAATGTTGTCCCCCGCGATGGGCTCAAGTCGATCCCACGTTTCGACGAGGAGGCTTCGACCGCTTCCCGTGAGGTCGTGAAGGAACTTCGGGGCGTCGGCACGCGACAGAGGCCACAACCGTGAACCGACTCCACCCGCAGGAATAACTGCGTAAAAGTTAGCTTCGCGATGTGAGCTCGTCATGTCCGACAGCCTACGCGAGGGGGTTAGACTGGAACCAAATTGTTCGCGCTTCAGGAGGAATCGAGTTGTCAATCAATACCCCCAGCAGACCGAAAACCGTGTTTCGAGGGACGCTTTATCGCGGACACGAGGGCATGTGGTCGTGGGTTCTCCACCGCATCACCGGTATCGCGATTTACTTCTTCCTGCTGGTCCACATCCTCGACACCGCGACCATCCGACTCGATGCCGAACTGTACAACGTGGTCATGGCGTCGTACAAAACTCCCATTATGGGACTCGGCGAGGCCGTGCTCGTTGCCGCCATCGTGTTCCACGCGTTCAACGGTTTGCGAATCACCCTGGTTGACATGACCGCCTGGGCATCGCGCCACCACCGCGCTCTGTTCTATGGCGTGCTCGTGCTGTGGACCGTCGTGATGATTGCGTTCCTGCCCCGCCACCTTATGCACGTCTTCGGAGGGTAATCGTGAAATTGCTCCGTCTCGATCGCCTCGCCTGGGTATTCATGCGTGTCTCTGGCGTGGTTCTCATTGTGCTGATTTTCACCCACCTCACCGTCAATCTCATGCAAGACGGGGGCGTCAAGGCCATCGATTTCGCCTTCGCTGCGGGAAAACTTGCTAACCCGTTCTGGCAGTGGTTCGACGTCACCCTGTTGTGGCTGGCACTCATCCACGGAAGTAACGGGATGCGGGTCGTCATTGAAGACTACGTCTATCGCCCCGGGTTGAAGCGCGGCCTGTTGGTGTCCCTCGGAGTTTCCGCCGCCACACTAATCGTTCTTGGAACGCTCGTGATTTTCACTCTCGACCCCTGCCCCGCGGGTTCTCCCGCGGATTTGCTTCCCTCGTTTTGCGCTGCCGGCTGACCTATTACATAAGGAGTAAACCGTGACCACGGTTCATCATCACGAGTACGACGTTGTCATTGTTGGCGCGGGAGGTGCAGGAATGCGTGCGGCCATCGAGTCGGCTCCGCACGCCAAGACCGCCGTCATCACCAAGCTGTATCCGACGCGCTCGCACACCGGAGCTGCGCAGGGCGGAATGGCCGCGGCCCTCGCAAACGTCGAAGAAGACTCGTGGGAGTGGCACACCTTTGACACCGTCAAGGGCGGCGACTACCTCGTGGACCAAGATGCCGCTGAGATCCTTGCCAAAGAAGCGATTGACGCCATTCTCGACCTAGAGAGAATGGGTCTTCCGTTTAACCGAACCCCGGACGGAAAAATCGACCAGAGACGTTTCGGCGGCCACACCCGCGATCACGGAAAAGCACCGGTTCGCCGCGCGTGCTATTCGGCGGACCGCACTGGCCACATGATCCTGCAGACGCTATTCCAGAACTGCACCAAACTCGGCGTCGAGTTCTACAACGAGTTTTATGTTCTCGACCTCGTGCTTACGGAAGAAAAGGGCAAGACCCGGACGAGCGGTGTTGTCGCCTACGAGCTCTCGACCGGTGACATTCACGTGTTCAATGCGACTTCGGTCATCTTTGCGACCGGCGGATTCGGCAAGATGTTCAAGACCACCTCGAACGCCCACACCCTCACGGGTGACGGCGTCGGCATCGTGTGGCGAAAAGGAATCCCCCTCGAGGACATGGAGTTTTTCCAGTTCCACCCGACCGGACTAGCCGGCCTGGGGATTCTCTTGACTGAAGGCGCCCGAGGCGAAGGAGCAATCCTTCGCAACGCGAGCGGAGAGCGATTCATGGAACGTTACGCCCCGACCATCAAAGACCTCGCGCCGCGTGACATCATTTCGCGCTGCATGGTGCAGGAAGTTGCCGAAGGCCGTGGCGCCGGGCCAGACAAGGATTACGTCCTTCTCGACTGCACCCACCTCGGCGCTGAGGTCCTCGAAACCAAATTGCCGGACATCACCGAATTCGCGCGCACCTACCTCGGGGTGGACCCGGTTACCGAACCGGTTCCCGTCATGCCGACCGCGCACTACGCGATGGGTGGAATCCCGACCACTACCGATGCCGAAGTCCTGCTCAACAACACGACGGTGATTCCGGGGCTCTACGCCGCCGGGGAATGTGCCTGTGTTTCCGTCCACGGTTCGAACCGTCTGGGAACAAACTCGCTCCTCGACATCAACGTCTTCGGAAAACGTGCCGGTCGCAACGCCGCCGCTTACGCCAACAAGGCGAAGCGCCCCGCGCTTCCCAAGGGCACTGAATCGTTCGTCGTTGAGCTAATCGAAAAGATGCGGACCGCGGACGGTTCGGAGAGCGTCGCGGCAATCCGAAAGGAACTGCAACTTGAAATGGATCGCAACGCCCAGGTGTTCCGAACAGAAGAATCGCTCTCGCACGCTCAGACAGTGATCGAGGCGCTTCGGAAACGGTACGAGAAGGTTGGCATCCACGACCGTGGCCAACGATTCAACACCGACCTGCTCGAAGCCATCGAACTCGGCTTCCTGCTCGACCTCGCCGAGGTTGTTGTCGTGTCGGCCCGTAACCGCAAGGAAAGTCGGGGCGGCCACATGCGCGACGATTTCCCCGACCGCAACGACAAAACCTACATGAAGCACACGATGGCCTACAAGAAGGGTGAGAAAATCGCTCTCGATTGGAAACCCGTCGTCATCACGAACTACCCGCCCATGGAGAGGAAGTACTGATGTCCGAATTAGGCGTAGTGGAGTCTTTCAAGGTCACCTTTATCGTTCGACGGTTCAACCCTGAGACGGACCAAGAACCCTTCTGGCAGGATTTCGACGTCGAGATGTATTCGACCGACCGGGTCCTTGACGGTCTCCACAAGATCAAGTGGGAACAGGACGGTTCGCTGTCTTTCCGTCGTTCGTGTGCTCACGGAATTTGTGGATCGGATGCGATGCGCATCAACGGTCGAAACCGGCTCGCATGCAAGACCCTCATCAAGGACCTCGACATTACGAAGCCCGTTTATGTCGAGGCCATCAAGGGTTTGCCGCTCGAGAAGGACCTGATCGTCGACATGGAACCGTTCTTCGCCGCGTATCGCGAGGTCCAGCCGTTCCTGCAGTCAACGTCCAAACCGGATAAAGAGAACATCCAGTCACCCGAGCAGCGTGCCCGTTTCGATGACACGACCAAGTGCATTCTGTGTGCGGCGTGTACGACGTCGTGCCCCGTGTTTTGGACGGACGGGCAATACTTCGGCCCGGCCGCCATCGTCGCTGCCCACCGCTTTATTTTTGACTCGCGTGACGAAGCCTCCCAGGTCCGACTCGACATCCTGAACTCAAAAGAAGGCGTGTGGCGATGCCGCACCACCTTCAACTGCACCGAGGCGTGCCCCCGAGGCATCGAGATCACCAAGGCAATCTCTGAGGTTAAGCAAGCCACCATTAGCGGCGTCCGCCGCTAGGTTGTGCGCCCGGACTGTGCTGGCTTGCCCCGTCACCGCCCCGAACCTGGCTTGATTGCGGAAGTCATGTCGAAAGAGGTCCACTAATGAAAATCGTTTGTGTCACCGCATGCTTTTCAGGAATTGTGCACACCTACATTGCCGCTGAAGCGTTTGAGCGAGCGGGCGCGACGCTCGGGCACAAGATTTTTGTCGAAACCCAGGGATCAGCTGGGTCAGGTCCCGTTGAAAAGGACATCATCGATTCGGCTGATGGCGTCATTTTTGCGGTTGATCTCGAGGTCACGGGGAGAGATCGTTTCGCGGGTAAGCCGTATCTTCACGTCGACGTCCGCGCGGCTATTAATGGAGCCAACGGCCTGATCGAGCAACTGCTCGGACAGATCCGCGACGGCACAGCCGCCACGGTCGAAGTCGCTCAACTAGCAGCGGCCCTCCCCGAATCGTCGGACAGCGGCCGGACGAAAAAGGGGTTCTTTGCGAAACTATTCGGCGGGGGACGCTAGCGCCCCTCGAGGTCACACCGCGCGAACGTAGGATTGAGCCATGGTTACGCGCATCGCATCGGTCAACGTCAATGGCATCCGCGCCGCGTACCGCAAGGGCATGGGCGATTGGCTCGCCGACCGTAAACCAGACATTGTTGCCGTTCAAGAAGTCCGAGCCGAGCGCGCGGACATCGACGCCCTGGTCGATTCGGCATGGCACGTCATCAACGACGAGGCGACCGCCAAAGGCCGGGCCGGTGTCGCCATTCTGTCGCGTCATGAACCAATCGCCGTCCGGACCGAGTTTGGTGCAACCGACTTCGACAGCGCAGGTCGATGGATCGAAGCCGACTTCCACGTCAGCGGGAAGAACGTCACCGTCGTGTCCTGCTACGTTCACTCGGGCGACGTTGATACCCCGAAACAGATCGAGAAGTACAAGTTCCTCGACGCATTGGAAGCCCGCCTCGCGGAACTTGCCGCGGGTGGCGCGATCGCTCTCGTCATGGGTGACCTCAACGTCGGTCACCGCACGCTCGACATCAAAAATTGGAAGGGCAACACGAAAAAGGCGGGGTTCTTGCCCGCCGAACGCGAGTACTTCGACCGCATTCTCGGCGCCGAGGGCGACCCGGCCTATAACGCTGGGGCAGGGCTCGGTTGGGTTGACCTCGGCCGTCGGTTCTCGGGTGAAGTTCCTGGTCCTTACACCTGGTGGAGTCAGCGCGGCCACGCGTTTGACACCGACACGGGGTGGCGAATCGACTATCACCTGGCGACTGGGCCTCTTGCCGAAACCGCGCTGACCTACGCCATCGACAAGGCGGATGCGTGGGATACTCGCTGGAGTGACCACGCCCCCGTTGTCATCGATTACGACATCTAAGGATTGACATGACCGGCCCACGACTGTTTTCGGGAATGCAGCCCAGTGCAGACTCGTTGCACCTCGGTAACTACGCTGGCGCGTTACTGCAGTGGCGTGAGATGCAGTCGACGCACGACGCCGTGTTCTGTGTTGTCGACCTTCACGCCATCACCGTTCCTCAGGATCCGGAAAAACTTCGCGAAAACACCCGCCGAACCGTCGCTCAATACATCGCGGCGGGAATCGACCCCGATCACGCGACGCTGTTCGTCCAGTCCCACGTCCCCGCGCACGCTCAACTCGCCTGGGTTTTCAACACCATCACCGGCTTCGGTGAGGCGTCGCGCATGACCCAGTTCAAGGACAAGTCCGCCAAACAGGGTTCTGATTCGGCCAGCGTCGGACTGTTCACCTATCCGATTCTGCAAGCCGCCGACATTCTCTTGTACGACGCCGTGACCGTCCCCGTCGGCGAGGACCAGCGCCAACACGTGGAACTGACCCGCGACATCGCAGCCCGATTCAATTCGCGCTTTGGTGAAACGCTCATCGTCCCCGAGGTTCGGATCCTCAAGGAGTCCGCCAAGGTCTTTGACCTCCAGAACCCCGAATCCAAGATGTCCAAGTCGGGCGAATCCCCCCAGGGAATCGTGTGGATGCTCGATGAGCCGAATGTGACAGCGAAAAAGTTTAAATCGGCGGTCACCGATGCGGGTCGTGATATTCGTTTCGATCCGGCGGGAAAGCCGGGCGTGTCGAATCTTCTCGGAATTCTCTCGCTGTTGGGCGGATCGACGATCCCGTCGCTGGAAACCGAATTCGCCGGCAAGGGCTACAGAGACCTCAAGGGTGCGGTCGCAGACGCCGTCGTCGCCGAGTTCGAACCGATTCGACTGCGGACCCTCGAACTCCTCTCCGACCCTGCCGAACTCGACCGTCTCCTCGCGGTGAATGCGAACCGCGCCAACGAGATCGCCCAAGCGACCCTTGCCCGCGTGTATGACGCGGTTGGCTTTTTGCCGCGCGGCTAGACCCAACCGAGCGATCGCTCGACGCCCTTGTCCCATTCGGAGATTGCGTTCGCCCGATCGGGCTCAGACATCGTCGGTTCGAATCGTCTGTCCTCGCGCCACAGGGCGCGCAGTTCGTCCTCGTCGGTCCAAAATCCGACAGTGAGCCCGGCCGCGAACGCGGCACCCATCGCCGTCGTTTCGGTCACGACGGGACGAACGACGGGGATTCCGGCGATGTCTGCCTGCATTTGCATCAGCAGATTGTTTCGCACCATCCCACCGTCGACTCGAAGTTCTGTCAGTGGCGTCCCAGAGTCGGCTGCGGCGGCCCGAATCACGTCGCGCGTCTGGAAGGCGACCGATTCCAGTGCCGCTCGAGCGATGTGGGCTTTGGTCGTGAATCGTGTCAGTCCGGCGATGATTCCGCGGGCGTCAGGGCGCCAATAGGGGGCAAACAGGCCGCTGAATGCCGGCACGACCACGACACCCCCCGAGTCAGGCACGCTGGCTGCCAACACCTCGACATCGGCCGAATTGTCGATAATCCCAATGTTGTCTCGAAGCCACTGAACGAGCGACCCAGTGACGGCGATGCTCCCTTCGAGTGCATAGTGAACGGGTTCGCCCTCGCGTTGAAACGCGACAGTCGTGAGGAGACCGTGCGCAGACCGGACGATCTCGGTGCCCGTGGCGACGATGAGGAAGTTACCCGTGCCGTACGTGTTTTTCGCCTCCCCCGGTCGGGTGGCGACGTGTCCGAGGGTCGCGGCCTGCTGGTCGCCGACGATTCCGGCAATCGGCACCCCGGCGAGTGCGTCCATCGTTGAAACCGCGCCAAAAACCGAACCCGATGGCCGAATACCGGGAAGGATGTCGAGCGCGACGTCGGTGAGTTCGCACAGATCCGCCCGCCAGGACAGCGTTTCGATGTCCATGAGCAGTGTCCGCGACGCGTTGGTCACATCGGTCGCGTGGACTCCACCGTTCGGTCCTCCCGTGAGATTCCACAACAACCACGAATCCACCGTCCCCGCTCGGAGTTCCCCGCGCGTGGCCGCCTCGCGGGCTCCCGGAGTTTGGTCAAGGATCTCGGCGAACTTGGTGGCCGAAAAATAGGTCGCGAGCGGAAGACCCGTTGCGAGCGTGAACAACTCGCCGCACCCGCTCGCCTCGAGCGCATCAATTCGCGATTGCGTTCGGGTATCCTGCCAGACGATGGCGTTAGCGATAGGGATCCCCGTAGCGACGTTCCAGACAATCGCCGTCTCGCGCTGATTGGTGATTCCAAGTGCCGCGATGTCGCCCGGTGCGAGCCCCGCCTCGGTGACCACCCGATCGAGCACGATTGATGCGTTTCGCCAGAGTTCGGCGGCGTCATGTTCGACCCAGCCGGGTTGCGGGAAGATTTGTTCGTGCGGAATCTGTGCGGACCCAATCGCAATACCGTCGTGGTCGAAAATCACCGCACGGGTTGAGGTCGTACCCGAATCCAGCGCAACGACACAGTTAGCCACGTTGCCAGTGTATTTGGCGGACCCTTTCCTTTCTTGGCCAATTCTTGGACATTGCCGTGGCGCGAAACTCACAACGGGGCTACCATGGAGAAAGAGCACGTGCTCCGGGGTCAGTGAAAATCTGAGCCGGCGGTCAAAGTCCGCGACCCGTATGGCCTCGGCCACGCGGTTGACCTGGTGAAACTCCGGGACCGACGGTTATAGTCCGGATGGGAGGATGCACGATGGGGTTCACCGAAGGCTGGTGAGCCTCGCGACGCATTGTCGCATCCCCGGATTCCCTGCTCAGAAGGAGTCCACATGCCCATCAGCACATACGATGACGCGATGCGCCGCGCACGCGAGCTCGCCGAACGCGGTCCCCGAACGGGAGAGAACCCCCAGGTTGGCTGTGTTCTTGTTGACGACGCGGGCACAATCCTGGCGGAAGGCTGGCACCGCGGTGCGGGCACACTGCACGCCGAGGTCGACGCGCTGTCCAAGGTCGAGAGCGCACGCGGCCTCACCGCCGTCGTGACGCTAGAGCCCTGCAACCACACTGGCCGTACCGGGCCGTGCGCTCAGGCGCTCATCGATGCCGGTGTGACACGAGTCGTGTATTCGCTCGACGACCCCGGCCAGAAATCTAGTGGAGGGGCCGAGACGCTGCGTGCCGCCGGGATCGAGGTTGTCTCTGGTGTTTTATCGGGCGAGGGATACCATCTCGTCGAACGGTGGCTGACGGCAAACCGTCTCGGCCGTCCCTGGGTCACGGCCAAATGGGGATCGAGCCTCGACGGGCGAACTGCGGCGACCGACGGCACCAGCCAGTGGATTACGTCCGCAGAATCGCGCACCTACATTCATCTTTTGCGATCGCAGCACGACACCATCGCGATCGGAACGGGAACCGCAATCGCTGACAACCCGAGCCTCACCGCTCGAACCGCAGACGGAAACCTGTTCCCCAATCAACCACTCGCTGTTGTGATTGGTGACACCCCACTCCCGGCCGGTTCCGGACTGTGGAGCCACCCGCGCGGCGTCTTGCAAGAATCAGGACCGCTCGTCGAAATTCTTGAGCGCCTCTACAACATCGGGATTCGCAGTCTGTTCCTCGAGGGCGGGCCGCGCCTCATGAACTCGTTCATTCGCGAAGGTCTCGTCGACGAATACGTCGTGTGCCTCGCCCCAATCCTCCTCGGTGGTGACAAGACCGCCACCGGTGATCTCGGAATCGGAACGCTGGTAGACGCGCGCCGGCTCACCGTCACGAGCACCGAGGTTATGGGCGGAACCATCGTTGTTACGGCTCGAGAGGCCCACTAGTGTTCACGGGAATCATCGCCGAACTCGGCACCATCACCGCAACCGAAAAGTCTGGTGATTCGGTTCGGGTCACCGTTCGGGCGCCCAAAGCCGTCGCCAAAGCGGGGCACGGGGACTCCATCGCCATCAGCGGGGTGTGCCTCACTGTTCTCGATCAAACCGACGACTCGTTCACCGCTGACGTGATGGGGCAGACCGTCACGATGTCAAACCCCGACCAGTGGCACGACGGTCGAACCGTGAACGTCGAATCCGCGATGGCAGCAGGAGCACAACTGGGCGGTCACATCGTCCAGGGACACGTCGACGGAACCGCTACGGTCCTCGAGACTCGACAGTCTGGTGATTGGCGCGTCATCCGCTTCGCTCTCACCCGTGAGCACGCGCCGCTAATCGTGGACAAAGGATCAATCACAATCGACGGGGTCTCGCTGACCGTCTCGACCGTCGGCGACGATTGGTGTGAAGTGTCGCTCATCCCCGAAACACTGGTTGCAACGACTCTCGGTTCCTTGGCTGTGGGAGACACTGTCAACATCGAAACCGACATTCTCGCGCGTCACATCGCCCGTCTCGCACACTTCACGAAGGGGACGTTCGCATGACGCTCATCGAAACCGCCATCGCTCAACTACGAGCCGGGAAACCGGTAATCGTCACCGACTCAGCCGATCGCGAGAACGAGGGCGACGTCGTCATGGCAGCCGAACTCGTCACGACCGAATGGTTGGCCTGGACCATCCGTCACACGAGCGGCTTTCTCTGCGCGCCGATGACGAACGAACGAGCGAACGAGCTCGATTTGCCCCTCATGGTTTCTGAGAACCAGGACTCGCGCCGGACCGCCTATACGGTGAGCGTTGACGCCGCTGAAGGCGTCACGACGGGTATTTCGGCGCGCGACCGTGCAGAAACGCTCCGGGTTCTCGCGAACCCCGCCAGCGGGCCAGGGGACCTCATTCGCCCCGGTCACATCATTCCGCTTCGCGCGGTTGCCGGTGGAGTTCGTGAACGGGCAGGTCACACGGAAGCAGCCGTCGACCTTCTGGACCTAGCCGGACTGCAACCCGTTGCCGTTATCGGTGAAATCACCAATGACGATGGAAGCATGATGCGTGGCGAGACGCTCATCGCCTTTGCGGCGGAGCACCAACTCACCATTATCTCGATTGAAGAACTCGTCGAATACCTCGGGTCAGAGTTGCAGGCCATGCCCGACCCCAACACCCACCGATATACCTTCGAAGTCGAAACGCAAGTTCCCACGGCCCACGGTGCCTTCCGTATTCGCGCCTACCGCGACAACGAAACGCGCGTCGACCACGTCGCCATCGTGTCCGGAACACCGAGCGACGGTGCCCTCGTGCGACTGCACTCCGAGTGCCTGACCGGTGAAGCGATGGCGTCGCTCAAGTGCGAGTGCGGACCGCAACTCGATGCGGCGATGGAAAAAATCAACGCGGAAGGCGGGGTCGTTGTCTACTTGCGTGGACACGAGGGCCGCGGAATCGGTCTCACGAACAAACTGAAGGCCTACCGCCTTCAAGAAGACGGGCTCGATACGCTGGACGCCAACCTGGCACTCGGCCTCCCCGCAGACGCGCGTGACTATGGTGTCGCCGCCGCGATACTCAAAGATCTCGGAATCTCGTCCGTTCGACTGTTGTCCAACAACCCCGAGAAGCGGCGTCAACTCATCGAGCACGGTGTCGAGGTGACGGAACTCGTTCCTCTCGTCGTCGGCGTCGGAGACGTCAATA